>CAYZTN010000001.1:0-76045 GCA_964481385.1 uncultured Clostridium sp.
TATACCTCCGCTACGGACTTTCACCGATTAGTTAAGCGACATGCCTGTCGCACATTAAATAGTGTCATTTGAAAACGTCCCAAATGACACTATTTACTTGTTTATTGATACATATCAAATAAGAACGTTCCCATGTATACATCAAATAATGGTACCATTATCGTTATAACAAATATAATTAGTATTATACCTATAAATATATACATAACTTCAGGTAATGCTTTTACAGTTTTCGCTATTGTTTCATCTATTTCTTGCTCAACATACTCTGCAACCTTTTCCATCATTTCTGCTAAGTCTGTTTTCATACCAGTGTTTACCATCTGTATTACAATAGATGGTAAAGCTTTTTCAGCTTCAAACGGTGTAAGCCATGAACCACCAGCAAGCAAGTCGGCTTTTCCAAGCTCAACTAATGATAAGAAGTAATAGTTATCTGTAACAGTTTTAGCAACATCTAAAGCGTCTTGAATTCTCATTCCGTTTTTAATGTTTAACAGCATCGCTTTAAAAAATTTGTTTACAATTATTTTTAAATACAGTGTACCGAACACAGGAAACTTAACTTTTACTTTATCTATTTGATATCTTCCCATAGGCGTTTTTATATATGCCCAAAAAGCAAGTATAATACCGGCAATCACCGTAATCACTACATACCAATACTGTAAAATCCACTCTGATACTTTCACAGCTATTTGCGTTGCTTTTGGCAACTCTTTTGTAGAACCAAACATATCATAAACATTTTGTATTAAAGGCGTACCCCACAAAAGTGCCACAATGGTAACAATAAGTATTAACACAAACAACAAAATTTTTGGCAATAAAATGCCTTTTATTTGCTTTGTTAACTTCATGTTGCTTTCTGTATAATCTCTAGCATAAAGCAAAGCTGTATCTAATGCCCCTGACTCCTCTCCTACTTTTACAAAATTAACATATACTGATGGAAAGACTTTAGGATAAGCTAACATCATTTGGTGTATTGTAGAACCACCTTCTATTCCTATCAAAATATCATCTATTATATCTTTCATTTTAGGATTTTCAATAGTGTCATATAATGTTTCAAAAGCATCTATATTATTGAACTTAGCTTTTTTTAAAATATATAAACTGTTTGTAAATGTAAGCAAGTCTTTTTGTGTTACTCCACGTCCAACGTCAGATAATAACAAGGAAGTAAGTGTCCTTTTAGCAGGAGCTCTTCTAGAAGCACTTGCCCTATTTTTTTCCACATCTTGTTGAATTACTTTTAACTTTTTTGTATCTATTTTATTATTTGTAATTCTAATTTCCTTTTTGGCAGAGACTCTTATTGGCTGAATTCTTGATAGTTTCAACTTTTTTATGAGCTCCCTCTTATTTCTTGCTGTCATTGTTCCTCTAACATATTTACCATTTTTAAGCATGCCTCTATAATTGAATTCTGGCACTATTTATCACTCCCCATCATATTTAAAATCAAATTATAACTATCTGCTTCAACATACTTTTTCACTAATTCTAAATCAATTACATTACTGTTTATAAGATTTACAAAAGCTTTTTCATAACTTTGCATTCCGATCTCGCTTCCCCTATGTATTGCATCTTTTATTTCAGAAACGCTAAATGATTCTTGACGTATAAGTGCTCCCATTGTTGCATTTACAACCATTATTTCGGGAACCATAACAATATTACCATCTAACCCTTTAACTAGCTTTTGAGAAATAATACATTTCAATATATTAGATATTGTATATTTTATAGCCCTCTGCTCATTTGGCGAATACATAGAAAGTATTCTTTCTATTGTTTCTCCTCCTGACCTAGTATGCATTGTTCCTATTACGAGTCCTCCTGCTTCCGCTAAATCTATAACTGCATCCATAGTTTTCCTATCCCTTATTTCTCCTACAATCGCAATATCAGAGTCCTCTCTCAAAAGATTTATTACACCATCATAATATGTTGGTATATCAGCAACTGTATTTACCTCTTTTTGAATTACGACACTCTTTTTAGATTTGTGTACATACTCAATAGGTTCTTCTAACATAACAATTTTCTTGTTTTGTGTATGATTTAATTCTTGTACAAAAGCATTAAGTGTAGTGGTCTTTCCAGAATTTACACTTCCTGTAATTAGTACTAATCCTGAATTATATTGTTTTAATCTATCTATTACTTCTACAAGTTTTAACTTTTCTATATCTATACTCTCGTTACGTATAATCCTTATTGAAAACGTAGGAATACCATTAGCCATACTTGCATTTATTCTAAGTCTTACATTTTCATTTATTTCATACGGAAGGTCTAAACATTTTTTTTGCTCAAATTTCTCAACTAATTCTAAGCTATCTCCTACAATCGCCTCCATTAGGCTTTCAAGATCAAATCTATTCATTAGATCTATTCTATTATCTCTCACTAAAGTTTTATTTATTCTTAACAATGGTGGCAAACCGTCAGCCAAATGAATATCTGTCGCTCCCATCTCAATCGCATTTGATACTATAATTAAAAATTTTTCCATACGCACCTCTTCTTTTGTTTATATAACTATTTTCTTCTCTATTTCAGGAATTGTTGTTCTTCCATCCAAACACTTCTTAGCTGCATCAGCTATCAACGGTTTATATTCCGTATTTTCCATTGCGTAACGTCTTAAGTCTATGGCTGAAGCTCCTTCAGCAATCATTTCTTTCATTTTCTCATCCACACAAAGAATTTCAAACGCACCAGTCCTTTCAAAGTATCCGGTGTTGTTGCACTTTTTACATCCAACCGGCTCATACATTGTTGCTTTTTGTAAATCAAATTTCACACCTGCATACTTTTCAACTTTTTCAAAATATGATTTGTCTGCTTCAGTCATTTGGTGTGGCTTCTTACAATTAGGACATAATTCCCTTATAAGTCGCTGAGATACAATTGTTACAACCGAAGATGATACATCATAATCACTTATTCCCATTTTCCTAATTCTTGTAATCGCCTCTATTGCATCTATTGTATGTATTGTTGTTAACACCAAGTGACCTGTTTGACCAGCTTCTATTGCAGTTTTCGCAGTCTCTGCATCTCTTATCTCACCTACAAGTATAATGTTAGGATCCTGTCTTAAAACAGTTCTTAATGCGCCAGCAAAAGATACATTGTGTCCGATTTCTACTTGATTCGCTTCCGGCATTCTAATTTCTACCGGATTTTCTATTGTTACAACGTTTATATCTGGTCTATTTAAATAATCTAATATTGAATATAAAGTTGTAGTTTTACCTTCGCCAGTTGGAGCACACATTACAATTAGACTTGAACGTTTATCAAACGCTTTTCTCATAAGTTCTTCGTCCTTTGGAAAACCTAAATCAAATAGCTTTCTAACACTACCATTTTTCTTAAGCAAACGTAAAACAAATTTTTCACCATTTATGTTCTTTTGTGTAGATACACGAATACTGTAGTTTTCATAATCATTTATTCTACCATCTTGGTCCGTAGAAATCTCTTGGTGCATATTAGAAATAGATTTAATTCTTCCTGTAAGCATTGCCTGTCTAGATTTAGGAAGTTCTGAAACTGTAACTAAATCTCCATCTATTCTATAACGAATTCTTACTCTATTCTCCATTGGTTCAATATGAATATCACTAGCTCTTTGTTTAATTGCTGTTAATATGATATTATCAACCAATACAGTTGTATCTTTTTCATCAGTATTTACATATTTGTCTTGTACATTTTTTACGTTTTTTACTTGATTCATTATCATAGAATAAAGTGTTACGTATTTTTCCATTTCTAATCCTTTGGCTAAAAGTTGCAATCTTACCGTATCTACCGCTTCTAAATTACCAGGATCAGCAAAAGCCACTTTAATGACATTACCAGAAACAGAGAATGGAAATGCTTTACTATTTATAACTGTATCTCTTGACATATATGCAGCATAATCAATTTCCACATTATTCTCAAGTATTACAGCTCGTTCTCCTAGCTTTTTAGCTAAAATTTCCAATAACGCTTCTTTTGGACAAAGATTTAATATATCTACTATTTCACCTATTTTTAAATCTGGGTGTTGCTTTTGATACCTTAATGCTTGATCTATCCCTTCTTGTGTAATTACACCTGCATTTACAAGTTCAACACCTAAAGGATTTTTCTTGTTTTTAATATTTTCAAACATCAATTTTACCTCCTATAAAACATCTGCGATATAATTATACTCCATTTCATATAAATTTTGTATATTTGTATAATATTTTTCGTGCATTTTCTTTAAATGTAATATATCTGTATAAGCAGAAGCAATATATACTAAAAAAACTACTGCAGTTACAATAATTGTAACTGTCGCTGACCCTTTTTTCATGTTATACTTTGAATTAAAATTATATACTCTCATACAGTTCACTCTCCTACGTATATAATGATTTTTCTTTCCATATTATGTGTATACCTTTTTAAGGTTACATCGATATCTACTAAGTTATTTTCTACATCACCTATACTAAAACTTGAAATGTTTTTGCATAACACACCATCATTCATTTTCAACTCTTTTTTATCCGCATCGTACAAAAAAATATCGCCATTTGAAAACGTAATAGACTTTGTGCTATTAACAGTAACTGAACTACTTTCTAACGCACTCTTATTTAAATAATACATAATCTTTTCATAATGTGTCATATCTTGAGCAATACCTTTATCAGCAAAAACTGTATCTGACAAATTATTTGAAATTACCAAAGCGATACCCGTAAATGCTACAAGTAACATTATGTAGACTACCACAGACATCATTGTTAAACCTCTCTTCTTGCTCATAAAGTCTCCTCCATCTTAAGTGCATCTAATGATACATTATATGTTTCGCCATTAACTAAATAGCTTACTGTCACATTTATATTCTTTGCATTATCTATTATTTCTTCGCTTCCTTTTAGCTTATCTGTAATTGTTACTGCATATGTGTAAGTTATATTGTCTAACTTTTCAGTTCCGCTGCTGTTTTCTAAACTAACATAGGCTTTCGCCTTTTGTACATTCATAAGATTTAAACATAAACCCGTCGCATCAATTTTCCTTTTATATACAGATAAGTTGTTTGAATAATTTGCAATCGTGTACACCGCAACTAAAAAGAAAAACATGAATATCACTATAGCAACAACTATATCAACATTTAAACCGCCTGCTTTTTTATTTGCTTGTTCCTTTTTTTCTTTTCTATTCTTTTTGCTTTCTTCCTTATCTTTTTTCCTTTTCTCAACAACTTTTTGTACTTCTTTCTTTTCTTCTTCAGTCATTTTAGCTTCCATTATATCAGAACCAATAACTAAAAATAAATAAACAAAACATACAATAAGTACTAAAGCCTGCCATGAGATACCACAAATCATGAATATAAATAAAAATACAAAACCTGTAAATAATTCTATTAGCGGATACCTAATGCTTATTTTTTGGCAACAATACTTGCACCTTCCAACAGTAGAAATATAGCTCAAAACTGGGAAACAATCGAAAAAGCCTAAACGATGTTTACACTTAGGACAATACGACCTAGTGTGAGTTATATCTTGTTTTCTTGGAATTCTATATATAGCAAGTGTAAAAAAGCTTCCAAATAACAACCCTACAACAAATACGAAAATTGCATATATCAAATAAATAGTCTCATTCATACCTTACCTCCACATATAAATACTTAGTTCAAAAAATCATTCTCAACTAAATATTTAATTTATTTATAATATATAATACTTAGGACATATACATTATCTTCATGCATATGTCCTTTGTTTTCATTCGTATCAGATTATACAATTTTAAATTAATCAGTTGCAACTGTAGGTCTTCCTGTATCTTCGTCGAAGGCTACAATTAATCCACTAACTTTGAAACCTTGATCTGACAATATTTTCTCATAATCCGCTTGTTTCATAATAGTTGTGCCATCTTCTTTATATGCTTTTCCATCTGTTCCTCTTGCAACAGCAGCAGCATACTCCATAGCAATAACATTACTTGCGTTTGCTCTATCTGCTTTTTTTACAGCACTATTAGCTTGTTCTATAACATTTGTGCTAGATAAGCTAACTATTATTGCACCTGCAAGAATCGCTAACACAATTATTGTTATTACCAATACAATTAATGATATACCTTTTTTCATACATAATTCCTCCTATTTTAAATTTATATTACATCACGCAAAAGGTTAATGCGTGCTATAACCCAATCTACTTTCCGGTAATAGGTTTACTACTACCTGTACCACTTGTTGAGCCACTACCTGTAGCATCTGTTCCTATAATAGCACTAGGCTCATTATAAATTGTTACATCTCCTTTCGGAGTAAACGGATTTATATTTCCTGGTTCATATTGTCCTTTTACTTGCCCATCTCTTACCTGAGACGAGTTAGTCTCATGCATCTCCCAATTCTCCTCTTTTTGAGGATCATACTTAGTATCTTCATACGTAAAATCAGTTTTTTTCACCTTATCGTACGTAATCCCTGTAATATATGATTGGGATTGAGGTATCAATATAAGCATAAGAACTAATGCTAGAGATACCAATACAACAACTATACTAATTAACGTAATCCATGCATTTTTACTCATGTTAGTTCCTCCTATTCTTTAAAATAATACCTCCATATTAAGAACATCAAACGTAGCACTTACTTTATTGTCTCCGCTATATTCCATCAGCATATTGTCCAATTTAAATTTTAAATCGTTATCACTTTCAACCTCAAATACAAAATTTGCTATATCTGAGTACCTTCCAACAAGGTTAATTTTAATAGTTCCATTCGCAGAAGCTTCGCCGCCTTGTCTTGGATCTTTAATAGTTAGCGCTAAGCTATTACTATCTGCATATCCCCCCAACACAATCCACAACCAATCTATATAATAATGCTCTTCTCTAGTTGCTTCTTTTATTGTGTTTAATTTTTCTTCACTTATACTACTATACTCATTTTTTGCTTTCTCATATGCTTTTTTCGCAGTTTCTAAATTTGAGTTTGCAATATCATATTGCTTTTTAGCGACATCCAACTCTATCGTAGCCGTTTCTAGTTCTACATCTTTAATCTTCATATCAGTGATAGACAATGTTTTAATCTTTCCTAAATCTACCGTTTTCAAAGTAACATATGTAAGACCAGCTATAAGCAAAATTAATACCAAAGCTAAAGTCCCTGTTATTATATATTGCTTCATGGCAAATCACCACCTATCGTTACTGTTATTACAGTATCATGTGTAACAGCTGTAGTTCTAACGCTAGAAGCAGCTAATACACCTTCTAATTTTAGCTGTGACACAAAATATCCTAACTTAGCATAGGAATCTGATGTAGCAACTATAGTTACGTGTTTCGAAGAGTCTGACTTAATAGATTTTAGTGTCACACCATCAGGTATATATTTAGACACTTTTAACATAAATAACGCAACATTATATGTTGAATACTTTCCTATTTCGCCATTAGTTATCTTTCTTATAGTCTCATTTACATAACTTACATAATTGCTATATTTTTCTTTATTAGAATTAATATATGCTATATCAGAATTAACCAACAATGTACTGTCTGTAACTTTTGCCTTTTCCTCTAAAACATTTGATATCTGTTTATCCATCTGAGCATTATATATACCAGTAAATACGGAATACAACAAAAGTAGAGTGAAGATTATTACATTTGCAAATATAAGTACAGACTTTATCTTTTCGATATTTATATTACCAATAAACACATTTTCATTTCTATTTAACTTAGACTTTAATTTTTGTTTATCTTTAATTTCTCGAGCACCAACACTTTTTTGCTTAGTGGTTTTTGAAAATATGCTTCCAAATTTTTTATTCTGTCTCAAGAAATCCAGCTCTGTTCTTTCCATCATCAACGCTTCATACGCCAATGCAAAAGCTTCATTCGCTTCAAATATCTCTGCTAAATTAATACTAGAATCTCTAGTATCTATAAAAGCCGGTTTAAGTTTCTCGGATGGTATATCAAAGTATTGCTCAAATAACATTTCGCTATTTATAAACAAAGTTATCATTCCACTTAAATATATTTTATCCACGTTTACTTTTAGCTCATTAATTTTGTTTTGAATTCTATTTAATGCATCTTGCAACACCGGTTCAATTATCTGTTCTAGTTCAGGATTATTAGCATTACTATTATCAGAAAAAATATTTATAGTTTTACATGTATCATATGCTTTTTGATAAGAGCCTAATATTTCCGGGAAAGTATCTAATATTTTTCTCATTCCCAACTCCATATTTACTATATCTAACAATTTCCCGCCATTTACAAATATTAAATTAGTGTCTTCATTCATGTCTATTATCAAATAATTACTCTCTGATTTTGGAGCAATTTCATCCAATATATATGGTACAGGATACATAGACGTAACCGGAGAATTTGCATTGTCAAGATACTTGCTAACATCTGGTCTATCTTTGACAATTATATTAGCAGTATAATTGTCATGTGACACCAGAGAATCTAGCAATGTATATTTATATATACAGCTTCTTTCACTCTTATCTTCATTACCAGTAAAATCAACCACTTCTAGGTCTATCAGGCTCTCTAAGTCATTTTTGCTTATTATTCTTAGTACTTCTGTTTTATGTATTTTATCGTTAACCGAATTTATGCACACAGGAACACCTTCACTGCCAGTTGCAGTGACAATGCTATTAATTACATCTGATTTATTTCCTAGGTGAATTTTTGTCCCGTAAGTTACTGCTTTTATTCCAGATGAGTTGTCATCTTTTACTAATTTAGCATACTTTACGACTTTATCACCAATATAAATACCTAAACAGCTACTCATTTTTTCTCCTTATTCCATATAAATATTGCCATTATCCTTAGTACTTCAAATTCTATACTTCAAATAATTTATCACATTTTTTTACACAGGTCAACAAATTTCTTGTGCTTAATATAAATGTATCAAAACTGTAATATTTTTGTAATATTTTGTGCGCTTTTTTCAAGATTATGAAAGAGGACCTACAAAAAAGGACTTGCAAAAAGTCCTTTTTTATTACTCATCAATTGAAGTCTTTTTTTCTTTATCAAAAGTAACACCCTGTACATTAATATTAACTGCTTTTACATTTAAGCCAGTCATGCTCTCGACTGAGCTCTTAACTGAATTTTGAATCGAAAAAGCAACATCAGGAATTTTAACTCCATATTTTACTATTACATACAAATCAATTGTTACATCGTTACCTTCGAGCTCTATTTTTACTCCTTTTGTATATTTCTTGTTGTTTCCCAACATTTGGTTTATTCCATCAACAAAACCCAAAGTCATACCTGAAACGCCTTCAACTTCAGCAGCAGCTAATCCAGCAATTATTCCAATTACTTCTTCTGAAATCGTGAGATTACTTGCAATTTCCACGCTAGCACCCATGCTTTCTGAAACTCCAACGATTTCATTATTTAACTCAACTTTATTCTTTTCTCCCATAAAATCAAATCCTTTCTTTTTCACAAGTATAAAACTAGTATATCAAAACAAATTTAAAATTCAAGCTATTCATATAATTTCACACAAACAAAACTCATTTTAACTCATCTGTCACCCTATAATATATTTTATCGTTATATTTAAAACCTCTAACGTAATATAAAGTTCCATCATTAGACAAACCATAATAATCTGTTTCAGTATCTCCGCTACCAGTGGTTACTTCATCATACCCTAACAAAGACACATCAATTACTGTCAATTCTAATCCAATAAGCGCTTCTCCGAATTTATCGCCAAATTGCAGTTCGTCAGCTTCATCGTCAGCCACCAACACTATTGTACTATCAACATTATTTTGTTTTTTTATAGGATATGTTTGATTATTATCGTAATACCTTCTAACGGCCGTTTCAACTAACATATAATCTGCTACAAATCTAGATTTTTCTGCATTTTTAAAATACTGTGTACTATTTATTACAACTATACTTGTTATTATACTAAATATTATCAATACAATTCCTAATGTTACAAGAGATATTCCCTTTTTCACTTTTTCCCTCCACAAAATATACTATTCAATGCTTACTGTTTTAACCAGGCTTGCATTGCCTGCATTGTCTACTACAACAAATTGCACTTCTGCAACCGCTAAATCTAATTTAATTTTGTAAGTTTCGCCTTTACTTCCGGCACTTATCAGTTGTGTAGCGGTATAATCTATATCACTAACACCATAGTAACTGCATGCCACTCCGCTTTTATCGTCAGTTGCATCAGAAAATTTGACTATCACACAATCATTTTGCCTAACAATTACAGGATCACCAATTGTTGGTGAAATTATGTCCAAATTTTCAACGTTAACACTAGTTTTAGCTATAACTTTTCCGTTTTCATCTTCTTTTTGAAAAATAACATCATTCATCTCAGACAGTTCACTAAACATTTCCGAATTTGTTGTTATCGTATCATAAGACAATTTTAATGTATATGGCAACGTTTCTGCAATTGGCGTCTTTACATCTCCAACTATATAATATAACGTCTCATCATCTTCTAATTTAGTATTAACAGTCAATTCCAAGCTATTAGTCCATTTGTCTGTACTTTTTAAAACAGAAATTCTGCTTGTGATAAACACTGATTGTACATCTTCATTTGTATTTTTAGACAAATCTTCATCATTAATTTGGCTTATTTTACTTGTAAGTGAAAAATATACAACGCCATCTATTTCCACACCTAAAGGATAGTATACAAAATTTCCATCTTCACTAATCACATAAAAATCCGCTTCATTATCATTGTTTCCATAAAAACCCTCGGTTTTTGCAATTTTGCTTAACTCTATCCTATAATACTTTGTTGCTATATCTTGATTAATTTCAAACTCCTCTTGTAACGCTTGAGAATTGATAGAAATTCCGAGTAAGTCTGACTTTGTATAACTCACACTTTCATCAACAGGATATTTACCATTTTGTAAATAATATGATTGAGCTGCTTCATGTATCTCTTTCAGTTCAACTGCAAAAGCAACTTCTTTTGAATCATCTATCGAATCACTTAAAGTAATTACAATCGTAAATGCTAGTATACTCATTATAATTAATATGACTGTTAATAATACTAACGAGATTCCTTTCTTTCCCATATTTCTCACCTTTTGTTATTTTATATCAAAAAACATAAATTATCAACGGTGAATTTAAAATTTACAAACTTCATCGCTTCAATATAATAAATATAAGATACACAATTATTAAAATTACTAGAGAAATTAAAAACTTACTTCTTTTATTCAAACCTAATTCACCTTCCGTTTTTTATATAATAATATGCAGTCACTATAATATACAACACTATATATATTGGAAACAAATATGACGCAATAAACCTAAAGCGCCCCATTGGGCTATACACTTTACCTAAAATATTTGAATAACAAACATAAATCAAAGCACACGCTAATACATTATAGGCACTAGCTTTTCTCGAAATAACAGCATTCAAATTATATATCACATTTGCTGTTACTATAGTTCCTGCTAAAATTACAAAAGCAAAATTAAGTATTGTACTAAACTTTAGCTTATTTCTTTTCAAAACGAATTCCTTTACCCTAAACTTTGTAACCTTTTTTCGCAAGCTATTACTTAACTCAAAGCTTTGTAAATTCACTTTCTTTACATAAAGCTCTTCTTTTTTTAAACAAACAAAATAATGAGAATATATATCTTCTTTTCTTAACATTTGAATATAGTTCATACAAGCCGCCATAAATTTAAACAATACATCTTTTATTTTTCTAGACTTTTTTTCGAAGTAAAATAAAGCATCAAATCCACAAGGGCTCTCATTTGCTAGTATAAAGTTATACAACACTATATCTATTTGATTTTTTGAAACACTTTCGCTTTTTGACAGCAATATATACTCTGACTTTGCATTCTTCATTTTATTTGTAATTTCTTTATGCAACAAACCTTTTGTACATATACATTCTAAATTATTTCTGATATACTGCATTTTTTTTAAATCTTCTTCTGATATATTTTTCTCATCATAACGCATCACTTGCTTTTTTTGAATTAAAAAAATGACCACTATAACGAGAATGAATATTGCTAAATAATTCATAAACTCCCCTTATACATGATCATATTATCACAAAAAAATATTAAATTAAATTTATATTACACCTCTATACATTTTTCGACATTATTAGAACAAAGCGCTAAACCAAGGCTCAACTAAAGATATATGATAAACAGTAAGTACAACTAAAATTCCAAGCAACGCACTAAATATTAAATGCAAATACGAAACATTGTCTTTTTCTTTTTTTAAAGAAGATATCATAAATGCTAAAAATAAAGCAATACCTCCTACCAAAAAGCTTTTAGTTATAATATACAAATATATTGAAAGTGCAAAACTTACTGCAACTCTTGTACTTGGAAACGCTTCAACATAATTTTCTTTCTTTTTATTCATAATTCCTTTTATCACAACAGTAAGAAGAACAAGCACAAACAAAATTGTAACCAAAAGATGAGCCCTAGAACTTAGAATACTAGTAAGCATCGTCGTTGAAGCATGCGATAGCTTATCCACAAACAAAAAATAAGCAACTATAACTGAAATTCCACCAGATATAAGTACGCCACCAGCTGCAATATCTTTAGCCGCCTTAGCATTTTCATTGTATTCCTGTGTAATTAAATCTACTATATACTCAACTGTTGTGTTTATCATTTCTGAAAATATAACAAAACCAATTGTTAATATTAAGCATATCATTTCAGTTTTTGAAAAGTCAAAAAACAAACTACATACAAGTACAAGCGCACCTATAATATAATCTATTCTTAAATTTCTCTCGGTCTTAAAGGCGTGAATTATGCCATTTAAAGCATAACGCATAGCACCCACAAGACTTTTGTTCTTATTTATGTTTTTTACCTCTTTTTTCTTTTTTTTATTTTCGCCCTCAGAATTATTCAAATTAATTGCACCCTTCCAATATTTTCTCTTCCAACGCTCTCATTTCACGTTTTTCTTCTTCTACTTCGTGATCATAACCTAGCAGATGGCATATGCCATGTACAATCATATAAAGCATTTCCCTATTAAAACCAGTACCATACTCAACACTATGCTCTTCTATAACATCCATGCATAATACTATATCCCCTAATGACATCTCTTCATCATTTTTGCTTTTTTTCATTTCCGCAAGTTCTTCTCTAGAAAATATTGGAAAAGACAAAACATCGGTCTTTCTATCAACGTTTCTAAACTCACTGTTTAATTTCTGTATTTCGGGTTCTGTAACAACTCCAATTCCTACATAAACATTTGGCAAATGAAACCCTTCTAACTCAAAAGCTCTTCTTATTAAACCATCAATCTTGTCTTTGTATTCTGATATAAAGTCGTTGTACTTCCTAATAGCTTCTTCTTGTTCATAATTTGTATAATAATCTACGCTTATTCCCATAGTCATTCTCCTATCTCAACAAATTTTCCTATTTCTTCATCCATAACATACTGCATATTGTATATTATTCCATCCTTGTTTTCAACAACTTCTGTAGTGTGACTTATATATTTTTTCCCTTCACTCTCTAAAGTGCATAAAAAATTAGCCGAATCTCTTTCACCTTGTTTTAACAATTCTTCTTTGGTTTTTACTACAGATTTGTCGGAATACTCTGTATAATTTTCAAAAACAAGTTTTAGTCTTAGGCCAAATATATTGAAAACTTTTTCTTCATTACTTATATCATATTTATACCCTTTTGGCAAACATTTTGCTACAATTTTTTTATTATTTATACCAATTCCTATTCCATGCTTCACTTCTCCGGTATATTCCTTTTGATTTTCAATATAATAATACTCTTTTGAAAATTCATACTCTGTCTTTCCTCTTAACTCACCAGTTGCATGAACTTCTTTTGATACCTCACCATTTGCATAAAGCTTCCCCTCTATCGCAACACTTCCTTTTTCAATAAAGCTTTCAAGCTTATATAAGGCTGTTCCATTTTCGGCCACTATCTTTGTTATTACAGCGTCTTTCATTGCAACAATATTTCCCACTTTTTCGTTATTTTCCTTTTCTTCTGATATTACTTTTTCCACTATTTGCACATTCAGTGTTGTACCATGAATATTTACACCCGCCCACGCTACTTCATAAAACGAAGCCCTTAGCACATCACTTATTCTACTTTCCGAAATACCAAGTTTGTTTTTTCCTTCATACACATCGACTTCTCTAAGAACTTTCAATATATCTTCAGTAGCCACGCTTTCATTTCCTTCCACATTTATATTCCATAAAAAAGTAGACGCAATATATATTCCAATTAAAAGTATAACAAAAAAAATAAATGCAATTCTTCTTTTCTTGTACTTTAACAATTTATAGTACGCGCCTTGCTTTTTTACAACCTTTAGCTTGCACTTTGTCCTGTTTAAAAGCGTTTCCATTTTTTTTAACTCCTTAGGCGTTGTATAAAAACAAATTTTTCCTGAATTTATATTTTTTATACTCCAAACATTCACTTTATTTATTATACATAAGTTTATAAACCTCTCGACAAAGTATCCTTCAACTTCCACTTTTATTGTTGTTTTTATATAATTTGAAATGTTGCTTATCTTCATTATACCCCCCATATTAGTTAAAACTAATAGTTAAAATATCTCCTTCTATTACTAGCTCACTATCCTCCATTCCTCTTATTTCCATATTTTTTCCATCTATTATTATTATGTGTTTGCCTGTTTTTACTTTTATAAAGTGGCTATAATAGTCCTCAATTTTGTTTTTACCTTCCAAAAATATCATCTTATTTTCTACGATAGACATACGTGTTCCATCACCCACTAATTCTTGTGGTATCTCTAAAAATCTAGTTACTTTTTCCTTGTATTTGTCTTTGATCTTCCCTATTTTTTTCATTTTTCTAAAATTAATTATTCCTTTATGCTTTTTTGAATTCATTAGTACCTCCTCGCTAATAATTCTATTCATATTGTCTACTATTTATTCAAAATATTTTTAACAAAATGTAATTAAAAGTTTTACAAAATACATGTATAATTTTACACACTGACAGATTGTAAAATTAAACTTGAATTAAACTGCTTTTGATTATAACATATAAACGTTACTGAAACGGAGCGGATAAATATGGTGAAAATTGGTCTTTGTGATGACGATATAAATAGTCTTAAATACACTTCAAAAATTATTGAAGCGCAAATTATCGACATGAATCTTGATGCTGAAATAAGTGTAATTACAAATGACCAAGAACTCATTAAACAAAAGATTATAAATCACGAAATAGATGTATTGTTCTTAGATATTGAATTTAAATCTGATGGCAAAAATGGCATCGCATTCGCCAACGAATTAAGAACTTTAAACAAAGATTTTTCTCTCATATTCGTAACGGCATTTTTTGAATATTCAATGCTCGCATATCAGTGTAAAACATTTGGTTATGTGTTAAAACCAGTAACCGTGCAATCTATTGCACCTATTATGCTTAGATTGCAATCTGAGTTTTTCCAAGAACCAAATAATTTTATACAATTAAACAAATCAGAATCTATAAGAGCTAAGGATATTCTTTTTATTGAAAGAAATAAATCTAAAACAAAAGTATATACAGCTTGCGATACCTTTGAGACCAATTATTCTCTAAACAATATGCAGGAATTTTTGCCAAAAGATTTCGTAAGAGTGCACCGTTCTTATATTGTTAATCAGAACAATATACAAGGAATTAACAAGAACGAAAAAGTAATTTTGTTTGAAAATAAACTTAGCTGTCCACTTGGGCAGCTTAAATCATTTTAAGGAGGAAACATACTACTATGGAAATACTACATACAACTTTTTATTACGTTGCAATATATATCGAAGCTGTTACAATTGCATATATGTTGCGTGCACTATCTTGTATAGTAACAAGAACCTTTGATACAAAAAAATACAAAGAAGGCTTTTTCCTTAGCTTAATAATTTTCGTAATTCATGTAACAACAAATTACTTCATAGAACTTACATGGTTACGTTCCCTCATTAGTATTATTGTATTTTCACTTGCAACCAAATTAATATACAAGATAAAACTCATACCTGCATTGCTTTCAACCATAATTGTTATGACCGCGTTTGCTTTATTTGAACTATTAACAGTAGTAACGATCAAAAGTTTAGGCTTCGAACCTCAAAATATAAAAGCAAATGATATGTATAATGTACTTATTGTAATAATAATGTCATTAACTTGCTTTGTATTAACATATTTCTTATTTAAAATATATGTTAAAAAAGTATTTAATGTACATCAAGAAAACAAACTCGGAAAATACATTGTTCCACAATGTGTCGCGCTTATTATTTGCCTTATACCTTCCATGGCATTACTTATAAAAAACGATTTTGATTATTCTAATACAATAATAATGGCAAATATCATTCAGCTATGCGTTATATCTAGTGTAAGTATATGGAGTATTAGAAATTCAATAAAACAAAAAGAAACCGAAATGCAACTTGAAAACACAATTATACACAATCAAACATTAACAAAAGTAAATGAAGGCGTTAGGGGTTTTAAACACGATATGGGTAATATCGTCCAAGCAATTTTAGGATATATAGCACTGAATGACACAGAAGGCGCAAAAGCATTCTGTCAAAATTTGGTGATTGGCTTTAATGATATAAATGTATTATCAATTCTATCTCCGAAAGTTATAAACGATCCTGCAATATACGGGGTTGTAGTAAACAAAATTTTAGTTGCAAGAGAAAAGAATATGAAACTTACATTAGATGTTGCAGCCGACGTAACAAATATAAACTTCCCAAAGTTTGAACTTTCGAGAATTTTAGGAATTCTGTTAGATAATGCTATTGAAGCTGGCATAAAAACCGAACCAAAAGAACTCATTTTAACAATTCATACATCACCAGATAACTTATACGATGAAATTATTATATCAAATTCCATACTAAGTCCAGACATACCACTAAACAAAATATTTACTAAAGATTATTCTTCAAAAGAAAAACCATCTGGTTTTGGGTTATATGAGGTAAATAATATTTTCAACAAATACACTCAAGGAATACTATCCACATCTATAGACAAAGAAAAATTACTATTTACACAAAGAATTAAAATATTTAAATAGGACAAAGGTAGAGAACTAGTTATATATGTCTCTACCTTTAATTTTATATACTTCTATTTTATAATTTGACTATGCTCTCGTTTATTTTAGAAATAAGCTCAGTATACTTTTTTACCTTTTCTTTTTCCGCGTCTATTAAAGCAGCTGGTGCTTTTGATACAAATCTTTCATTTGAAAGCATACCTTCAGCTCTTTTTAATTCAGCTGTTGCTTTCTTTAACTCTTCATTTAATTTTGCTAATTCTTCATCTTTATTTACAGCACAAGACATATCTACTTTTACGTCAATATTTTGAGTGTGCAATGCTGAGCCTGCGTTTGTTGAAACTTCGCCAACACTTACTTTTTCTGCTCCACATAGTTTTTCAATCATTGGAATAGACATGTTTAATTCTTCTATGTATATTTTACTATCTAAATATATGTCTATTTTTTTAGAATTTGTAATTCCAGCATTTGCACGCATATTTCTTATTTGACGAACTACATCAATTAACTCTTCTTCAAACTTAAAGTCATCTTCAAATTTAAATTTAGCTTCTGGATATTCTGCTATAATTAAAGCTTCCGCATCTTTTTTTAGATTGCTATATATTTCTTCAGTAATATATGGCATATATGGATGTAACATTTTTACTATGTTATTTAATACATAATTTAATGTTTGCGCAGCCGCCATGTAACCTTTAGATTCTTTGTTATATAGTCTTGGTTTTGCCATTTCTATATATAGGTCACAAAAGTCTGACCATGCAAAGTCATAAATGATTCCTAGCGCTACACCTATTTCATAGTTTTCAATGTTTTCTCTTACAGACTGCACTGTATTACTTAGTTTTGTAAGTATCCATTTATCCTCAGGCATTAGCTCTTGTTCGTTTATCGTTAGACCATCCACATCCCCTATATAATTTAAACTAAATCTTGCTGCATTCCATAGTTTATTTGCAAAGTTACGTCCTGCTTCAACTTTTTCAGGTACATATCTTATATCATTTCCCGGAGCAATATTTTGAATTAGTGAAAATCTTAACGCGTCTGTTCCATATTCTTTTATAACTTCTAATGGGTCAATTCCATTTCCTAAAGATTTAGACATTTTTCTTCCTTGTGCGTCTCTTACTAGGCCATGTATAAACACATCTTTAAATGGTACTGTACCAGTATGTTCAATAGCACTAAATATCATTTTAGATACCCAGAAAGTTATAATATCATAACCCGTAACTAAAAGTGATGTTGGGTAAAAATATTCAAAGTCTTCAGTTTTATCTGGCCAACCTAATGTTGAAAATGGCCATAGTGCTGAGCTAAACCATGTGTCTAATACGTCTTCGTCTTGTACAAAATGTCCTCCACATTCGCACGTGTCTGGCTTATCCATAGTGACAACCATTTTTCCACATTTGTCACAGTAATATGCAGGAATTCTATGTCCCCACCACAACTGTCTTGAAATACACCAATCACGAATGTTTTCCATCCAGTTCATATATGTCTTTTCAAATCTTTCAGGTACAAATCTTACTTCCTTTTCTTTTACTGCTTTTATTGCAGGTTCTGCTAACTCCTTCATCGCAACAAACCACTGCTTTGAAGCATAAGGCTCAACTGTTGTATGACATCTATAGCATTTTCCAACATTGTGTGAATAATTTTCTGTCTTTACTAAGCTTCCACAAACCTCTAAATCTTTTACAATTTCTGCTCTTGCTTCTTCACGAGTAAGTCCACTATACTTGCCATATCCATCTACAATTATACCTTTTTCATCTATTACAGATATAACTTCTAGGTTGTGGCGCGCTCCTACTTCATAGTCATTTGGATCATGTGCTGGAGTAATTTTTACTGCGCCCGTTCCAAATTCTTTTTCAACATATTCATCAGCAATAATTGGTATGCGTCTTCCAACTAAAGGAAGTACAACACACGTTCCAACTATATCTTTGTATCTCTCATCTTCTGGATTTACCGCTATTGCTGTGTCTCCTAACATTGTTTCAGGACGTGTTGTAGCAACAATTATACTACGACTTCCGTCTTCTGTTTTGTATTCAATGTGCCATAAATGTGATGCTTCTTCTTCATACTCAACTTCGTTATCTGAAATAGAAGTACCACAATTTGTACACCAGTTAACTATTCTCTCACCTTTGTATATTAAACCTTTTTCATATAGCTTAACAAATACATATTCTACAGCACGAGACAAGCCTTCGTCCATAGTAAATCTTTCGCGCGACCAGTCACATGAAGCTCCAAGCTTCTTTAATTGATTTACTATTCTATCGCCATAAAGTCTTTTCCATTCCCAAGCTTCTTTTAGGAAACCTTCTCTACCAAGTTCTTCTTTAGTCTTTCCTTCACTCGCTAACTTTGCAACAACCTTTACCTCTGTTGCAATACTTGCATGGTCTGTTCCTGGTACCCAAAGTGTAGGAACTCCTTTCATTCTGTTGTATCTTATAAAGACATCTTGTATAGTTTCATCTAAAGCATGTCCCATATGAAGTTGTCCCGTTACATTTGGTGGTGGTATAACAACTACGAAAGGTTTCTTTGACTTATCTACCTTTGGTTTAAAATATTCCTTTTCTTCCCACTCTTTATATATTCTTTCTTCGCATTCTTGCGGATTAAATCTACTTTCCATTTATCTTTCTCTCCTTAACTCAAACCATATTTAAAACTTAAAAAATATATTACACATAGCGCCACTATGGCGACGACTACCCCAAGTAACCTTGCCACTCGAATAACTTTAACTTTATTCTTAACTTTCAATCTTTCTACTATGTCTTTTGCAAAAAACACACCTACCAGTCCCATATTTAATATCAAAAGACATATTATATATATAACGTATTGCTTCATTTTTATTTCTCCAATATCACACATAATATATTACCACAAAATAGCAGTTTGTCAAGGTAGGAAAAGATGTATGCTTGACAAGATCCTAGATTTTATGTATAATGTTATAGACATAAGTCATTAAATCTAAAAATAATTATTTTGGAGGTAAACTATTCAATTTAACGATATTACTTAACATTTTTTTAAACCCAACTTTTTAGAATTCAAATTTACAAGGAGAAAAAAATGAAACAAAAAACGACTTAACTTTTTTAGAATGGTATGTCAAAAAAGAGCAAGAAACAAAAACAATTCTTTTAAATGACAGTTATATGGTCTGGCTTGAACAGTTCACCAAAACTTATCCAAATTTTAATGACTCAACTTGGCTGTATTGTCCAGAAAAAATTAGTGAAGAAGATTACGATAACGTAACCAAACTTAGCTCTCTATTCGAAGCGTTAGAACGCTATGCTGGTGCGAACTATATTTCGGCTGGCAAATCTGAATTTGGAGCATTTTATACTATTGCTTTTAATAATGCAGCTTACAAAATAGGAGTGGCTGTCGGGCAAGGAACAATATTTTATTGCGAACGCTTGAAAAACTCTCTCCAAGCTATTAGCTTTGATGATATTTCCCAAAACAAACGCCCATCAAATGTCTGTGAAATTGACGCCATTTTTAACATTGTTTATCAAGATTTGTCTCGTCTAAATACCGAATTTTCTATCCCTTGGGATACCATTTTGAACAAAATATCCGAAATTATTAAAAAAAATAGTTAAAATTAAATAGTGTCATTTGGGACGTTTTCAAATGACACTATTTAATTGTTTCTCAATTAAAAAGCGACCCCAATGGGTCATTTTTTATTTTTATTCTTCTTCAGCTTCATCTAATATTTTTATCTGTGCTTCCATCATAGATTTTATCTTAATTTTATATATTTGAACTTGTTTTTTTAATTCTTCAAACTCAAGCTCTTTTTCCCTAATCTTTCCTTCATATTCTGCAATTTTGTTTTGGAAGTTAATCTCCTGACTAGCTTTAAGGTTGCTTGCCTCTTGAAGTGCTACTTCTTTTATTTTGTCTGCTTGCTCTTTAGCGTTAGATATTGTTTGTTCTATTCCTTGTTCAAGAGACTTGTAATATCTAACTGATTCCTGCAAATTCTCGCATTTATCGTTTAACTCTGTGTTTTCTTTTGTCATTGCTTCATAATCTACAATAAGTTTCTCTAAAAATTCCTCAACGTCTTTTATATCATATCCGCCTATTTTAGCTTTTTTAAACACTTTGTTTTCTATATCTTCTGGTGTTATCATATAAATACATCCTCCTTTAAAACATCAA
This sequence comes from uncultured Clostridium sp., assembly GCA_964481385.1. Classification (GTDB taxonomy): domain Bacteria; phylum Bacillota; class Clostridia; order TANB77; family CAG-465; genus UMGS1649. The sequence goes on from CAYZTN010000001.1 coordinate 21,482, forward strand.
AAGTGGCAATTCTTCCTCACTGCCACTTACTTTCAAAACTATTTCATCCATGTAAATGGAAGTTTATTTCTATACTGCGCTCTTTCTATGTCATTTTGAATTTCTATCGTCTTTGGTGTTATTAAATATATCAAAGATGATATCTTTTGTACACTTCCGTCCAACACAAACGTTGCACCACTTATAAAGTCAACTATTCTTCTATGATCTTCTTTATTAACTGTCTCAAGATTTACTATCACAGATTTTTTGCTCTTTAAATGTTCACCAATCTCTTTGACATCGTCAAAACACGCCGGTTGAGTTATCACCATTTTAGAACCAGAAACACTACTACTCATAGGCAGTATCTTAGGCTGTTTTGATACAACCTCTTCTGATTTATCCATATTTCTACGAGCAAAGTACCCAGCTCTTGTAGGCTTTTCTGGTTCTTCTATAACCTCTTCTGTATCTTCATACTCTTCTTCATATTCGTTATCATTTGTGCTCAAACCTAATAGTCCCATGCATTTATCTAATATCATGGTCAGTCCTCCTATACTCTCTTACAACGTAATAATACTATATAGTTATTTCAATTGCAAGAGTTTTTTGCATATTTTGTATATTTTTTAACAAAATTATCTTGAAGCTTTTATATTCTCTTACTTAAGGTTTATCATTATTTTAACACTAAACTCTATTTTATGTAAAGCGCTGGACGAAAAACATAATAAGCTCTCACTTTATTCGCAGGCTGTTCAAGTCGAGATGATGCAGGAGAGTTCGCACCATTTCGTCCTACATCACCACCTCGTATAACACGGTTCTCCGAAGTATATATCTCCATTGTCCACTCCCAGACATTACCAGCTAAATCATATATATTCTTTGCTTTCCAAGCTTCATTTTTCCCTGTTGTATAATCCATATTTGAACTTCCACTACCAGTAAAAGCAGTTCCTTGTGAATTACTGTAGTTTCCCCAATTGCGCGAATCTTCTATGCTAGTTTCCGCATCAGATACAAAATTCATTATAGCATCCCACTGTACTCCATAACATAATGTTGATACCACAGATTTATGATTTTTGTACATATTCTGTGACAAATATACTGCGCCTTTTGTACCTTTTTCTGCCATTGACTCTCCCCAACTAACATAGTTATATACATATACATTCTTTTTGCTTACTACTGTGTGAGCTTCTGTTTCCCCGGTTCTTGGCTTAGTTGCCGTAGCATCTCCAGCCTCAAAACGTGCTATATAGAACCCTTTATATTTTCTTACTGATGCGCACATTTTATTATATTCTTCTATTTCCCATTCACTTGACTCATATGGCTCTTTAAAATTATCATCTAATTTACCCGTCATTTTGTATATCTTAGAACCACTATAAGTCTCTGTTGCTATTCCTCTTACAAATTTAGTATAATCTTCTACCGGCACCCATACAAACTGGTTACCTATACATATGTCGTCCTCGCCAACGCCTCTATTTGCATCTTCTTGATTATCTGAAATAACCAACCCTGTACTTTTTAAGCCACCAACATAATAGAAGCCCTCTGGTACCATGCTTGTATTTATACTTTTTTTACATATTATTTCAATATTACTTGTTACATTATCTATATTGACTATGTCGGTTTCTTTGTTATATGCTGATTTTGTTATATCTAAATTATTCATTATGACTGAAACAGACTCAAACACATAATCGTCGCTCAAGTTAAGCTTTGTTTCATAACTTTTTCCGTATTGTATATTCATAGCAACGTTAGAAGCAGTTGCTCCATCAAGGTCGTATGTTATGCTATACACATTTGCTGTTGCACTAGCTGTAATTATTACATCTCCTGTTACGCTTAATATATTGATCTCTCTTGTTGCTTCATTGTATACAGTAGCTGTTACATCTACCCCTGCCATTGTTACTTCTACGCTTGTTAACGTGTGACCTATTTTTGCCGTAAGTGTTGTTGTGTAACTTGTCCCCCATTTTAATGTATATGCTGTATTTGAACTTACTACTTCTGTTAAGCTTGGAGTTATTGTATATGTATTTGCTTCTGTTGTTGCTGTTATTATTACATCGTCTGTTACTTTGTCTATTGTTATTGTTTTATTTGAGTCGTTATATGCTAAATCTGTTATATTTACTCCACCCATTACTACTATTACTTTTTGTAATGTATATCCTGCATCTACGGTTAATGTTGCTGTATATCTTGAATCATTTGCTATTGTTGTGGCCACGTTGTTTGTTGTACAATGAACCAATCTGTTTCTTATTTTTATCTCATCTGGTATCATTCCTAAACTTTCTATTATTTCTAGTTCACTTTCGTTTTCTGTTATATAAACCAGTTTTCCTTTTATTATTCTTAATCCTTCTTTATATTTATCTGGCACACTACCAAATATATCTAAATACGCGGCATCCTTGTATGTCATATTAAGCTTCGTTTCATCAAATGCTCTGTCTTGTAATATTCTGTTCGCTAAATATATGTCGTATATTTGACTGTATGTAGACATATTTAGCTTAAATACTGTCTTTTGAGTTTCACTTATCATATTTGTAGTACTTAAACTTATTACTACTGTTGTAGCAAGTATACTTAAAACAAGTATTGTTATTACAAGTACTACGATAGTTATTCCGTTTTTTCTATTTACGTTTTGTGGAACAAATAAATCAAACTTTCTATTGCTTGTGGGAATACTATTTAGAAGGCTTTTTTGCCCCCCCCCCATTTACATATTTTTCCATAAGATGTTATCACTCCCCTTTATTTTGCTAGTTTAATACCGAAGTCTATTATCTATGATATATAACTCCATCATATTCTATACCTTTTAAGTAATACACATTGTTTGTATTTTCACAAATCACAAACACATCGCCATCGTTTACTGTTCCTCTACCTATATCCACAGTTGTATCTAACTTTTTTAAATCTACTACCATAAGCATATTATCAGTATCACCATTATATGCTAGTTCTGCACTAAAATTAGCATCCAAAGTATTTTTACCAACCACTTCCCCTGTTACAGGTAACGTTTTTTTTGTAGTTATATATTCTAAAGTTAAATCAGAAACTTTATCCACCTTACCTTTAAACGTCTCATAATTTGCTCTAGAAATACTTTTTACCCCAACCACACTTACTGTACTTATTACAATAATCATTACGCTTACAACTACAATCAATAATGAAATCGTTATTCCTCTTTTCATACTTCCTCCTCTATTTTATAACAATGGTATCATATATTTTTAATTGATACTCTGTAGTTATGTTTTTTTCTTTCAATTCGTCATCACTTAAATTCTCAACAATTGAATTTAATCCATTACTTCTTGTAACTTTTACAGGTACTTCTACATTTTTACCATATTTTAATATATTAACATAAGATACATCATTTCTCTCATATACTGCAGCGACTGGTACATATAGTCCAGTGTTTGTCCACCACACAATTTCTAATTCTGTATTCCTAAATAAAGCCACTTGCTCTATACCATTTTCAACTTCAAATACTACATCCAAAGTGTTTTTCTCCTTATCTATATAATATGAAACAAGCTTTGCTTTTAGTGTGTTTTGACTATCCCCTACCACTCTTAATTTATAGTTTGAGCCAATTTTCAAATACTCTTCATTTATAATTTCCGTTCTAGAATATATACAACAATAAAAATTATCTATAACTTTTATATTACTCTCAGTTACCTTTTTGCTTGCTAATTCTTTTATTCTATCAAACGTAATATTTGTTATATCATTTGCTATAAGGCTTTTTTCTAAACCGTCTGTTGTATACGCAACTATCCCTTGTGCTGTTGCCACAACATTGTCACTAGAATTTTTCATGTTCTCTTCGAACTTATTTCTCTCGTTAATAAGTTTTACAATTTCTTGACCAGAAGGACTAAGCTCAGATACTACAATTGCTCTTCTATTTATTAGTTCGTTTATATCATTTATATGATTTTGCATTTCAACATATGATGTTGTGCCTATCGCACTTTTTAGTTCTGCTCTAATTTGATTTTCAACCGACTCAATTTCACTTGAATATACCACTGGTAAATTTTGCATAAGGCTTAATATTTCTGTATCCATCTCTTCTAGTTTTTCCAACTTTTTATCGTACTCAGCGTTTTTATATGTTGCAATTATTCCACCTTTAGCTGTTTTCTTACCTTCTGCTATGACTGGCACTAAACTTTTTGTGGTATCTCGTTCGATTATAGTTTCGTTTTTTATTATGTAAGACTCAGCAAGCGAACTAAATTCCAAAGTGCCTTTTTCAACCAAATAAGTTGTTTCACTATTTCTAACTATATTTGTAAATGTAATAATTAAAGCGAAAAATGCAATTATTACGATTATATACACAAACATCTTGTTCTTTGTACCATCTAAATCTAAATCAAACTTTTTAAGTTTTATTTTCATAATACTCCTTTATAATTTCAACGAGTTCGCGTTTAGGAAGTGTTCCGTCTACTACGATTTTATTCTCTAGCTTTTTGAACCAAGTAATTTGCCTTTTTGCATAGTGTCTTGTGTTAACTTTTAATATATCCACACATTCTTCAAGCGTTTTAGTTCCTTTAAAATAATCAAAAAACTCTTTGTATCCTATTGCTTGAGTTGCTGTGAAACTTTCTTTGCTCTGCATGTTATATAGCATTTTTGCTTCTTCTAGTACACCCTCTTCGACCATTTCGTCTACTCTTTTTTCTATTTTATCATATAACAAACTTCGTGGCATATCAATATATATTGTAATAAATTCGTAAGGGCTATCCGCTTTTTTCCACAAATTGTTTTCTGAACTATCCAAAGACTTTCCTTGCATTGCTAAGTACAATGCTCTTTCTACCCTACGTCTATTTTGTTTATCTACCACCTCTGCTCTTTTTATATCCAAACTTTGCAAAAGCAGAAAAAGCTCCTCTGTTGTTTTGGTCTTGCTAAGTTCATTAAACTTATCTTTTAATTTAGTATCAACTTCGTCAGTTGTAGGAAAGTCAACGTTATTTACCACCGCATTTATGTACAGTCCTGTACCTCCAACAATTATTGGCACTTTTCCTTTAGCTAGCACTTCTTCTATCTTCTCATAACACGCTTCTTTATATGTTTTTGCGTCATACTTTTCAGAAATGTCACAAATATCTATCATGTAGTGAGGTGTTCGTTTCATTTCTTCTTTTGTTGCTTTAGCAGTTCCTATATCAAGCTTTCTATATATCTGCATTGAATCTGCAGATATAATAGCACCATTTAAAACATCTGCTACAGCCAGTCCTAAGCTACTTTTTCCAGAAGCTGTCGGCCCTATAATTACAATTACTTTCTTTTTCATTATTTACGTGCAAATCGCCTTTCTATTTCATATTTAGATATTTCATATGCAGTAGGACGTCCATGCGGACATGTAAATGGTCTATCTAATTTTACCATTTCATCCAAAAGTGCAATATGTTCCTCACGAGTTAATTTCATATTTCCTTTTACTGCAGCTTTACAAGCCATAGTATATACAAATCTTTTTTCTTTTTCTTCCGTTGTAGTTTTTGTACTGCCATTTAACTCGTCTAGCAAATCTGTAAACATTTCTTGGTAATCTACTTCAAACCTTACATTAGGAATACCAGCAATTTTTACTGCATTATCTCCAAAATCTTCTATTACAAAACCAGCTTTTTCAAACATTTCCATGTTTTCATTTAAAAGCTCTTTTTCGCTATTTTTAAGTTCTACTACTTCTGGAATTATTAACATCTGAGTTTCTTTTTCCTTAGCATAATATCTCGTCTTTATCTGTTCATACAAAAGTCTTTCATGTGCTGCGTGTTGGTCAATAATATATAACTTATCATTTATCTCTATTAGTATATAGGTATCAAAAAGTCCACCGATATATTTATATTTTACAGTAGTATCATATTTTGCCACTTCTTCTCTGGCCTGAATAATTTGGGCATCAGACAATTCTTGTTCAGCATTTTTTATTAAACTCTCACTTACAATATCTTTTATTTCAATTTCAGATTCATTTTTCGTATAATATACGGGTTTAAATGCATTTACTTGTGAAAGTTCAGGTGTACTACTTGCCTCTTGAATAGTTTCTAAAGGCATCTTTACGCTTTCGCTATCATTCCCAATTAGACTTTCAGCTTGTTTTCTCGTATCTTCTTTCTTGTATTCAAAAGCTGTTACACTACTTGGTACATACTCCTCACACTCTTCTGAAAGATTTTGAGCAAATGGACTTGTGCTTCTATGATAAGCTAATATAGCTGACTTAATAGCATAATATACTGCATCAAAAATCTTAGTTTCATTTTCAAATTTTACTTCTAACTTTGCTGGGTGTACATTCACGTCAACTAAACTTGGGTTCATATCTACATTTATTACTGCAAAAGGAAATTTACCAATATTCAAATTTTGCTCAAAAGCACGTTCAATTGCAGCTGTTATAGTTTTGTCTTTAACAAATCTTGTATTTATATATGTGAATTCGTGTTGTCTTGAAGAACGTGACACTTTTGGACTTCCAACAACGCCAGTAACTTTTATACCATCTTGTTCGTAAGACACACTTTGAAGCTCTTCATATATTTCTTTTCCAAATATGTTATATACAACAGTTTCTACCTTTCCATCTCCAGTTGTATTTAATACTCTTTTTCCATTAGACACAAATTTAAAAGCAACGCCTGGATTAGACAAGCTTAAGCGTGTCATTACATCTTCAATATATCCCGCTTCCGTGGAATCTTTTTTTAAAAACTTAAAACGTGCTGGCACGTTATAGAAGACATTTTCTACCGTTATGCTTGTACCTTTGTTCCATGCAATTTCTTCAAACTCTTTTTCATTTCCGCCTTCTATTACATACTTGGTACCTGTATATTCGTCCGCTTTCTTTGTATCTAACGTAACTTTTGCTATACTTGCAACAGACGCCAAAGCTTCTCCTCTAAATCCCATAGATGTTATATTTAAAATATCAGTTTCTTTTCTAATTTTACTTGTGGCATGTCTCTCAAAAGCAAGTTTTACATCATCACGAGCAATACCTGAACCATTATCTGTTATGTTTATGTAACTTATACCACCGTTTCTAATTTCTACACTAACTTGAGTTGCTCCTGCATCTATTGAGTTTTCCACTAATTCCTTTACAATAGAGGCTGGTCTATCCACAACTTCCCCAGCTGCAATTTTGTTTATTGTTATTTCGTCAAGTATTGCTATTTGTCCCATTTCTATACCCCATTTCTGCTGTTATTATACTATAATTTTTTTATTAATAAAAGGGGAAATGGAAAAATATTAAATAGAAAAAACAAGGCCATCATAAAGTAAATACTTAATGATGATAGTCTTGCTTCTATTCAATATTTATTAACAATGTATTTATCCATAAATCATTTGTTTATATTGTTCTGCTATTTGCTCCTCTACACATGCAATTTGCCTTCTCACACCTTTTAAAGTAACACAAACATCTAAAATTTTAGAATTATTTTTAGTTTCGATATTCTTTGTAAATTCACTCTCATAATTCTCTAAAAACTTTTTAAATTTATTTTTTCCAGACATCTTATTGGAGATTATTCTTCTAATTTTGGTAAATATGTCTTCTTTATATACTTGCAATTGAGACGAACTAATTACAAAAACAGTATCTATATCTGCTCGTACGCTTTCTATACACCAATTAATTCGTGCTTTGCATTCTTCTACAATAACAGATAAATTTAATTTTTTCTGAGCACAAGCCATGATTTTATTTTGTATATTAAGTCTCTCTTCACTATCAAGCTCATCATTTTGCAAACTTTGTACTAATCTGATCATATCCGCTATAACAAGTTTTTGAGTGTTCATCGTGTCTTGCATCATTTTAAATATGCTAACATACGTATTGTTATATGCGGTTATTAGCTTCTCCATCTGCAACTTATACACATCTACTTTATCTTCTATTTCGAACTCACACTTTTCTGTTTTTTGATTATACAATTTAGCCTGACGTTCAAAATAGTCTCTTAGCTCATCAATTTTTCTCTCTTTTACTTCCTGAATGCTTTTTTCGTACATTGCTAATTGCACCTTAGAAATCTGTCTTTCTATATTATCTAGATTTTGTATATTCTGATTTAAATCTTCAAATAATTGAACTTTATCCATAGTTTTCTCCTATAATTATCTAAAAAAGTTATCTACTCCTCGCTGATATTTTTCTCCTAATTTTCTTGTCCCCTTGTCGATAGCGCCTAGCAGTGGGTTCCCTATTACATTCATAACACCTCTAGTTACACAGCTACCCTTATCCAATATTTCGTTTATTTCAGCCATCATTCCCTTGTTTTTACCTAACGCTTGATCCATGCCATACTTTAACAAAGCTCCGCTCAGTGCTGCAACACCTACGCTTGGAATCGCTACAGACGCTGCTAGCAATGCGATTTTCTGAACCTCAGGATTGTTAGCTACCTTTTTTACAGTTTTTACTGCAGTATGTCCTAGCATTTCAGTTCCTTTTCCCAAGCCTTTCAATGTATATTTCCCTGCCTTCTTTCCTGCGTTTTTAATAAATCCTGTTATTTTTTGTTTATTCATAATAATAGATCCCCTTATCCTTATTGTTCTATTAATTGTGACAAATACTCATTTTGCTGGGTTATAAGTTGTACACGCTTTTTCTCCAACTTTTCCAAATATTTATCAAAATCAGAAGTTTTAATTTTATCAATTTCAATACACATACCATCAATATTTATATTGCCGTATTTACTTTCTAAGTTAAACATTTAACTTTCCCCCAGACATTTTCGAATGACAAAACATATAATTTCTTACATGCTTTATAAAATTCTAATACTTCCGTATCACTTACTCATATTATATTATGTTTTTTTACTTTTTCAATATGCAAGTAAAATTTTTCAAAAATTTTTCAAAAACTTAACTTTACCAATTTTTGTCATTTTGTTCTGACAGAAAAGCCAAATTTTATGTATTTATTATACTCAAAACGTCAAAATAGATACTAAGCTTAAACTGTTTACTGTTTCTGATATATACTTTAACACGTTAAAACATCTCAGTCAACAACAATCGTGTGACCATATTCGACAAAAATTCTTGACCCTAACTTAAGCTTCCTGTTATTAAATAACTATATCGTGTAAATATACAAAAAACATTTTTATATTTTATCCATCCTCACACTTAATGTTTTTACATAGAAAGCAAGTTTATTTGTGCATTTTTAAAAAATACTGAACGAAAAAAGCAAGATATACAATTTCTCTGTAATCTTGCTTTATGCTCATTATATTTGCTAGTTTTAGAAGCCTCCGCCTCCGCCACCTCCGCCGCCAGAACCTCCTCCGCAAGAGAAGCCACCACCAGAATCTGAAATTGGAGGAGTAAAAGCAGTATTCGTCGCGCTACAAAACATACTATTAAACGTAGAAAATGTACTAATATCTCTACAGAAACTCATAATTGCATAATCCGTATATAAATTTATATTTGTTTCCGCTAATTCCCTAGGATATTTTACCTTTAATTGTTCGATTACTTTCTTAGCTTTCCCAAGAGCTACCGCATATACCAAATAATGTTCCCACAAAACAAGAGACTGTACAGTACAATCTTTCATTTTACTAAAGTCATCTAAAAACTTTGAAAATGCATTCCACATAGCTTTATGTGTTATTCCTTTCCTAGTGCATCTTAAATTACCCGACACTTTACCATAAGCCATACCAGCCGTCAATAAATATGTGAAGCTCAATACTAAACCACTATCATATACATCTTCGAAAAGATACAACCTACCATATACAATAGTTATAACTAACATAAACGCAGGTATTAAAATTAACCCGCCAGCATCCTTTAAACGGACTTGTTTTAGATCTAATTAAACCTCGTGCCTTTGCATCTTCTTTTATTTTCTTTTGCCAAATGTCTTTTTTATCAACTGCAGCACTTTGTTCCGAACTCGTGCTAAATCTTTTTTTGAAATCCTCTAAAGCAAACTTAGTTTCTCTATCAAACAATATGTTTAACGCAAAATATCTCTCATTATCCATAACAGTTTCATCTTTTTCTAATTCTTCTTTATCTATCAACTCTAATTCAAAATCTTGTACGTTATCTTTATCGTTTTTTATTTCTGTAATTTTAATATGACCTTTTCTTGCTAAATTCATTATTATAGCTGGTCCTACTCTAGTATCTTCCATGATACCTAACAGCTCTGCCATTACCGCTGGGCCATAATCTTCAGGAATTTTTCTGTAATACTCTCCATCAAAGTCTGATGCTTCAAACTCTTTTTTCTTTTTTCTATACCAAATAATTGGGCAGACAATTATCAAAAAAGTATCTATTATTATTAAATATACAGCGATTTTAGCCATGTCTTTTTTATCATTCGCCTGTTTCGCAAGATTTTCCTCTTCTTTTAAAATATCTTCTAAACCATTTGTTTTGTACGTCTTTTTTACATTACCAAAAAGAGAAGCATCCATTAACATTCTTGCTGTAACCTCTGTACCAGCACTTACGTCAGTTACGCTTAATACTAGCGTATCTCCATTTTTAACATCTGTTATTCAATTTAATGGTCCATGCCCCCAACCTTTTAAGTCTTTTGAAACTCCTGGCGCGGTTATTTTAATATTTACACTACTTATTTTAAACTTCCATCCACTACCTATAAAATTCCAATGAAGTTCTGCTACATCTGCATATTTTAAAACAACATCGTGCAATATATATGTAATTTTTAGATTTTTTGATTCATAACTACTTGGAGTAAATACTTTAACTTGTTTTCCACCGTTAATACTGTTCAAGTTATACTTCCCCTCTGTACCAACTGGTAGTTCAAGAGCTGAATAAGTATATTTTTTCCCATTTACTTGTACATCAGCAACACTAATACCACTTGCACCATACTTATCATTGCTAGCTAATATAATGTCTCTATACAAACCATCAAGCGAACCAGATATTCTAAAATTCAAATCTTCGGTAACCTGCATATCTCCATTTTTTAAAATTACGGCATCTATGTTTATGCTGTTTAATTTTGCTTCTGCTGCAAAAATAGTTGCAGTAAGCATCACTGGTATAATACACAAAAGTATTTTTAATAATCTTTTCATAAGTGCGTTCCCTCTTATTTATTCCATTTTTTCTTTTAATTTATACAATGTGTCTAACGCATCTTTTGCAGTTAGTTCGTCAAGACACAATTTATCTAATATACGTCCTACTTCTACTAATTTGTAATTAAACATATCTACTTGCATTGTCTTTGAGTCTATTGGTTTTACCGTATTTTTGTTTGCTTCTTTTAATGTAGAATGTTTTTCCAAATCATTTAATATTACCTTAGCCCTGTTTACTATCGTGTTTGAAATCCCTGCAAGACGTGCTACATATATACCATATGAGCCGTCAGCTGCTCCTTCTACTATTTTTCTTAGAAAAATTACGTCTTCGCCTTTTTCTTTTACTGCAACTGAGAAATTCTTTACACCATCTAGCTCTTGTTCTAAATCTTTAAGCTCGTGATAGTGTGTTGCAAATAACGTTTTAGCACCTAGCTTTTCCTTGTTTGCAATATGCTCTACCGTAGCCCACGCTATTGCCATACCGTCATATGTAGAAGTTCCTCTTCCTATTTCGTCTAGTATTACAAGTGACTTGTTTGTTGCATTATCTAATATATTCGCAAGTTCACTCATTTCAACCATAAATGTAGATTCTCCGCTAGCTAAGTCATCACTTGCACCAACACGTGTAAATATTCTATCTACAATTCCTATTTCCGCTTCATTAGCTGGTACAAAACTTCCTATTTGAGCCATATATGTAATTAATGCAACCTGTCTCATATATGTAGATTTACCTGCCATATTAGGCCCAGTTATAATATGGAAACGGTAATCATTGCAGTTTAAAAATGTATCGTTTGGTATAAACGGTGCATTTACATTCTTTTCAACAACCGGATGTCTACCTGAAACAATTTTAATTTCATCTGTATTAGTAATTTTAGGCATTACATAGTTGTTATCTGTTGCAACTGTTGCAAAGCTACAAAGTGTATCTAGTACCGCTATTGCTTCAGCAGACTTTTGTATTCTTACAACTTCTTTTGAAATTGTATCTCTTATTTCTGTAAATAATTTATACTCTAAATCCACTAATTTATCTTCGCTGCCTAAAATCTTATCTTCTATTTCTTTTAACTCTGGAGTTATAAACCTCTCTTTGTCTGCAAGAGTTTGCTTTCTAATATATCTTCCTTCTGGTATATCTTTGTAATTAGATTTAGTTATTTCTATATAATATCCAAATACTCTGTTATATCCAATTTTCAGTCCTTTAATACCAGTTTCTTCACGTTCCCTCGCTTCTAAGTTCATAATCCAACTTTTTCCGTCACGACTTGCACTTCTTAGTTCGTCCACTTCCGTATTAAACCCAGATTTAATTAACCCGCCTTCTTTAATAACTAGTGGTGGTTCTTCTTCTATTGCTTTTTCTACTAATTCAAATATATCTTGAAGGTCGTCAATATTTGTTTCTACTTTTCTTAAAAGCCTCGTTCCATCTTTATCTTTTTTTTCAATTAACGCTTGCAAACTTTTTTTAATTGCAGGAAATACTGCAAATGAGTTTTTAAGACATATAAGGTCACGGCCATTACAATTACCATTAGTAAGCTTAGTTGTAATACGTTGCGTATCTCTTACACTTTTTAAAAGCATTACAAGTTCGTCTTTTGCAAACATATTGTTATTTAAAACACTTACAGCATTTAATCTTTCTTCAATTTCGTCCTTATTAAGAAGTGGATTTTCTACCCAATTTCTTAACTTTCTTGCTCCCATTGCAGTAACAGTTTTATCTAGCACCCATAAAAGACTTCCTTTTTTTGTTTTTTCCCTATTAGATTCCACAATTTCAAGATTTCTTCTTGTATTTGCGTCTAGCCTCATACAACTTTCTATGCTATACTTCTTTATATCATTTATCTGAGATACAGTATTTTTTTGAGTTTCAAATATATAATTTAAAAGAAGTACCAAACTCTTTGTTTCTGCTATGTTATATTTATCTTTTAATATATTTAATTCATTTAGTTTTTCAACACTTTCATTTAAATATCTAGATACATATATTTTATCTCGTTTTATAACATTATCTATGATATATTTATCACTTAAAACGCTATCTTCTAATACAAGCTCTTTTGGTCTTAGTTTTAACACTTCGTCAATTAGCTTATATGGTGCGTTTATATCGTCACTACTTGTAACAAAACATTCACCAGTTGAAATATCAGCATAACTTAATGCGTATGTTCTGCCAAGCTCATATATATTTGCTACAAAGTTATTTTGCGTTTCGTCTAAGAGCTCATTTTCTGTAATAGTTCCAGGTGTTACGAGTTTAGTTATTTCTCTTTTAACAAGTCCTTTTGCTAAAGCTGGGTCCTCTACCTGCTCACATATGGCTACTTTATATCCTTTTTCTATAAGGCGAGCAACATACATATCTGAACTATGAAATGGAACGCCACACATTGGCGCACGTTTTTCTAAACCACAATCTCTACCTGTAAGTGTTAAGTCAAGCTCACGACTTACAAGCTCAGCTTGGTCAAAAAACATCTCATAAAAATCTCCAAGTCTAAAAAAAAGAATTGCGTCTGAATACTTTTCTCTCATTTCCATATATTGTTGCATCATAGGTGACAATGCCATAATAATTCCCCCAAATTCTGTGACAAATTATATCACGTAAATGCATAAAAAACAAGAAAAAATTTATGTCTCGCTTTCAAGATTTTACGACAAATAAAAAAACAAGCCAAAGTATTAAACCTTAACTTGTTTATCTCCGTCAATTAAAATAAGTGAATAAAAATCTGTGTGATAACCAATATTTTCCGCATTAAATCTCTTGCAATTTTTTATTCTGCTTTCAAAAAAAGGTATTGTAGTTTCTTGCATTTCTTCTTTCAGCAAATTCAAAATTCTTTCTCCATTTTTTTCAAGCAACATAATTTTATCTTTATCTGGAACATATACATAAGTATTTTCTTCAATAGTCAACTCCCCGATCTTCTCATTTTTATATGCAACAACATACTTCTCTACCATGTGCGCATTCTCCTTTCATTTCATTAGAAATGTAATATATTTTTCAACAAGTGAAATTATATCACATTTTTGTAGTTATGTCAACTATCTTGTCTGTCCTATATCTTCTGGCTCATACCCCATACACATAACTTTGTCTATTTCTTTTTTTCTAGAATTAAATGACATAAGTGCAACCGCCCTAACATGTTCAGGAATTTTAGCATTAATCCTAGTCTCAACGCTATCCATTGCTTGCTCTATATCCAAATTTTCATAGCAATCCATCATAAAATCATAAATATCATCATCTGTACAAAGCTCATCCAAAGTATATTTCCAAAGTGAAACCTGTTCACCATCAGTCGGCAAAACGCTAATTTTGGGATCTACCTTATCCATACTACGTTTTACTCCTACTGGATTCTCAGCTAATCTTTTTAGCAAATCATTATCCATATCTAACATAAGACTATGCTCATTGTCATACAACGGAGCTAGACGCAATTTCCCGTTTTCGTCAGATATAAGACTGATATTTTCGGTATGCCTATCCGCCTCACCAACAAACATATCAAAAGCTAATATTTTTTCTATGCCCGTAACAAAGCTTCTTGTTTCTTCTTTCGAAAGGCCTTCCTTTTTCATACTAGCAATAGTCTTTTTTAACACATCTACAGCATCAACTACATCTATATAATCTGGGTTATCACAAGTGTTACCTATAAAAGAATCTAAACTATATAATTGCTCATTATCTTTTAACACGCTATATGATAGAATTCCGTTTTTTCCATCTTTTTTTACCAAATCGCAATGAGCACACTCTATACCAGCTTGACGTGCCAATTCTTCAACAATAAGCTCTGAATAAGCACTTGCATTTGGAACATCATCTAACATCATAGTTTCCTTATACAACGCTTTTGTGCCATTTAAATCTAACCAGTTTTTATCTCTAAACTCTGTACCCATCATTTCTCTAGATCCTTTTGGGAATAGTATATTTAACTTATCTAAATTAATATATCCTTCTTCGTCTCTAAAAGTTTCTAAATTCTCAGGACTTGTATTTGTTATAGCATATTCTGCCACTTTAACTCACCTCTTATGTTTATTGTATATATTTATTCTCCTGCTTGCAATCTTTCTGCTTTATCAAAAGCTTGAAGTGCCTCTAGTAATTCTTCAATATTTCCATTCATAAAGCTTTCTAATTGATATATTGTATAGTTAATTCTGTGGTCAGTAACCCTGCCTTGTGGATAGTTATACGTTCTTATCTTTTCACTTCTTGCACCACTTCCAACTTGAAGTTTTCTTGTAGAAGCAATTTCGCTATTTTGTTTTTCTTTCATATAATCATATAGTTTAGCCTTAAGCATTCTCATACAAGACTCTCTATTTTGTATCTGTGAACGTTCAGTCTGACAAGATACAACAAAGCCTGTTGGAATATGCGTAATTCTTACTGCAGAATCAGTTTTGTTTATGTGCTGTCCGCCAGCTCCACTTGCTCTATATGTATCAAATTTTAAATCTGCTGGGTTAATCTCCACTTCTATATCTTCAACCTCAGGTAGCACCGCAACTGTTACAGTTGAAGTATGTATTCTTCCGCTTGCTTCAGTTTCTGGAACACGTTGTACTCTATGAACTCCGCTTTCAAACTTTAACTTACTGTACGCCCCTTTTCCTTTTATCATAAAAGATATTTCTTTAATGCCACCAAGTTCAGTTTCGTTTAAATCCATAACTTCAACTTGCCAATGCATAAGGTCTGCATACATCGAATACATTCTGTACAAATTATATGCAAAAAGTGTAGCTTCTTCTCCACCTGCTCCACCACGTATTTCAATAATTACGTTGCTATCGTCTGCCTCGTCTTTTGGAAGTAGCATTATTTTTAATTCTTCTTCTATTTCTCCAAGTTTTTCCTTGTTTTCATAATACTCTACTTCAGCCATTTCTTTCATTTCAGCATCGCTCATAAGTTCCTCGGCCTCGTCCATATTTTGCTTAGTCTTTTTGTATTCTCTATACTTTTCAACTATCTCAGTCAAACCAGAATGTTCTTTCATGTATTTTTTAAATGTATTTGTATCTGCAATTACTGCTGGATCAGATATAAGCTGATTTAATTCCTCATATCTTGCTTCTACTTGTTCTAACTTTTCTAACATTTTCCTTACCTCATATATTATTTTAACATGTATACTAAAATTTTTCAAGACATATATTGTTATATGAAGGAGGGAATCTTGGTTTCATTAGTGTCATGCTGTCATTGGGGACGTTTCTCTTTGACACTGCATATATAATTTTAAGGTTTGTGTCAAAGAGAAACGTCCCCAATGACAGCATGACACTAATGAAACCAAATAACAAAATATTATGATTTCGCTTAGCGTTTGTATGATAGTCAAAAATGAAGAAAAAGTTCTCGAACGATGTCTTACCTGCATTAAAAAAACTGCTGATGAAATAGTTATTGTAGATACTGGTTCAACTGATAAAACTAAAGAAATTGCTAAAAAATTCACAGATAAAATATACGATTTTGAATGGATAGACGATTTCTCTGCTGCCAGAAACTATTCGTTTTCAAAAGCTACAAAAGAATATATTATGTGGCTTGACGCCGATGATGTTATACTAGAAAAAGACCAACAAAAGTTACTTGAACTAAAAGAAACTTTAGATGGAAATATAGACATGGTGCTTTTAAAGTATAACACAGGATTTGACGAAAATGGCAACGTCACTTTCTCATACTACAGAGAACGTATTTTAAAAAAAGCTGTAGGTTACACATGGCTTAGTCCAATACACGAAGTTATACCCATTTCAGGGAACACGCTATACAGTGACATTTGTATAACCCATAAAAAGTGTGGTGTATCTAACCCTAAACGAAACCTAGAAATATTTGATAACATGTTAAAAAAAGGAATTAAACTAGACCCTAGGCAACAATTTTATTACGCTCGTGAACTTTATTATACCAAAAGGTACACTGAAGCTATAACTAACTTTAATGCTGTTCTAGACAATGAACAAGCGTGGATTGAAAATAAAATAAACGCATGTCTAGATTTATATAACTGCTATATTGCTTTAAACGATAAAACAAATGCATTTCTTGCGCTTACTCATAGTTTTATATATGACTTACCTAGAGCCGAAATATGCTGTGAGCTTGGAAGTTTTTTCATGGATAACAACAAATATGATCTAGCTTCACATTGGTATAAACAAGCTTTAAACTGTAAACTAGACACAACTCGCGGTGGTTTTTATATGCTTGACTGCTATAAATATATACCATATATAGAGCTTTGTGTATGCAGTTTTAGGTTAGGAGATATTTCTCAAGCAATTAAATATAACGAACTGGCAGGAGTTGAAAAGCCTACTAGCAAAGAATACCTATATAACAAGGAGTTTTTTGAAAAACAAAATACACAAAACAAATCAAATTAACATTAAATAAACACTTTGCATAAAATATATAGAATTAAGTTTTAAACATATATATATAAGGAGGCGTTTATGAATAATTGTTTTAACCCTTGCTGTCCACCTAAACCATGTGTATTAGTTGGGCCTCAAGGTATTCAAGGTTGCCAAGGCATTCCCGGACCTATAGGTCCTACTGGCCCACAAGGTGTTCAAGGTATTCAAGGAATGCAAGGACCATGCGGACCAACAGGTGCAACAGGTGCTACTGGAATAACCGGTCCAACAGGAGCTACTGGAGCTACTGGACCAACTGGAGAAACTGAAACCATAACTATCGCAAATACTGTTACAGGCGAGCCCGGTACAGAAGCAGCAGTAAACGAAAGAAAAGTAGGAAATGAACACATATTGGAATTTGTAATACCACGTGGAACTGACGGAACTAGTGTGCAAATATTAGGCAGCTACCCTAGTTTACAAGAATTAGAAGAAAACGAGCCAATTGGCCAAAAAGGAGACGCATATATAATAGATAAAGACTTATACGTATGGTCAGATAACGACAACAGATGGGTTAATGCAGGCGAAATAAAAGGACCTCAAGGAGAACCTGGAGAAAAGGGAGACCAAGGAGAACAGGGCATTCCTGGGCCTACACTAATTAGAAATGCATATCTTCTAACCTACAATGACGGGACATCTGAAGATGGAGTTCCTGTACCTACAAAAACTAAACTACCTATTGACAGAACCGAAATTAATATAGGAAATATTATAACATTAGATCCAAACGAAGAAACAGTTAAGTTTAATCTTATTGGACATTACAAAGTAACTTTTGTAGTCTCAGCTTATTCACAAAAGACAGATACAGATTTTGTGCCAGAAAAAGACTTTGTATCGCTTGGTTTTAGGCAAGTAGGCACAGATAATATATATATTGGAGCAAGTAGTTGGAATTATGACGAAATTGCTATACAAGTAACTGGTCAAGGAATATTAGCAATTAATGATACTTCTCAGCTATATGAATTAGTAAATCTAGGACCAGAAACTATATATCTGCATTCACCAGATTTAAAGTATATTGATTCTAATTCTTACTTTACTAATCCACTTGTAAATATTTTAATTGAATATTTAGGTAGAGAATAATAATTAACCAGTGTCATTAGAAACGTCCGGGACTGCTGAAAAAGTGAATTTATGGTAAACTTAAAATCTAAAAACCATTGATTTAAATGTTTGAATTTTTTAAAATATCGATTTTTTCAGTGCTCCCGAAACGTCCTAAATGACACTGATTAATTATTTTCCAATAAAAAATCCCAACACATGTTGAGACCTTTTATATATTATATTACACTGCTGCCCTATTTGGCTGCATAGACTCTAATCTTATCTTATCTGCAATCATTGCAATAAATTCCGAGTTTGTTGGCTTACCTTTGTTAGAATTTACAGTATAACCAAATATTTTATCATGCATAGCAATTTCTCCACGGTTCCATGCTACTTCTATTGCATGCCTTATCGCACGTTCTACTCTTGATGGAGTAGTCTTATACTTCTTAGCAAGCAACGGATACATTGTCTTTGTGATAGCATTTATTATTTCTTCATTCTCCACTGAAATAATTATTGCTTCCCTCAGATATTGATATCCTTTAATATGAGCTGGCACACCTAGATCATGAATTATATTTGTCACTTTCACTTCCACAGGTTCACCTTTTTGCATAGGCGCATGTGCTGTAACATACTTTGTGCCTTTGTTTTCATAAAACACAGCTGGCTCGTTACTTAACATTTCTTTTAACCTGTTTGTTAATGTTTCCAAGTCGAAAGGCTTTATAACATAATATGCTGCGCCAAGCGCTATCGCCTTTCTCGTTATTTTTTCTTGTCCTATTGCGGACATTACAACAGTAAACGGTTTCTTTTCCAATACTGTTTCATTTAGTTCTTCTAAAACAACCAAGCCATCTTTTTCTGGCATTATTATATCTAGCAATAAAATATCTGGTCTTAGCTCTTTAATCTTAGGAATTACGTTTGTACCATCGTTTAAGCTACCTACTACTTCCATACCACTTTGGGCATTAATATACATCGTTATTAGTTTGACAAATTCTGCGTTATCATCTACAATCATTACTTTCAATTTTTCTTCCATTTTTCCTCCTAATTTTTTCCAGCCGACAATTATATTTTACTCTCCAAAAGCTCAGTTTTCAAGCTTTTTTAGCGGAAAGTTTTGTATATTTGTGTCGATTTTAAGAAAAGAAAATCGAAAATTTTTAAATATAAATTTACACTTTATTTTTCCGGCATATTAACCGTTATTTTTATTTTTTCTGCATACTCAACACTCACTATTTTTCCATTATTTTTTTGTATTTCTCTTAAAGTGTCTTTTTCTTTATCGTAATCTACAGTAATTTCTTTTTTAACATATTTTACATATTCTTCTTTTATACATTTTTGGACAGCATCTGTTGAAACGCCAAGATATGCTCGTGTAAGTGGACCAGTTCCAAGCAATACTCCACCAAAATATCTTACAACTATTATTAATGTATTTACCAAGTTTTCTTTTTCCAGCATTGCATATATGGGTTTTCCTGCTGTACCTGATGGCTCTTTATCGTCTGTGAATCTTCCGTGTATTCTCTAATTTATATGCATAAACAATATGTTTCGCTTCTTTATTTGAAACCCTAATATTATCTAATATTTTATATATTTGCTCCACATTTTGCACATTGTACACATAAGCTATAAACTTTGACTTGTTTATAACCATTTCGCTTTTTGAGAGTAACACCTCATATTCACCTTTTAATGAGTATTTTTTATCCATATACACAATTCTCCTTTAAACGTTCAAACCTGCTAAATATCCCGTAGAAAATGCTATCTGCAAGTTAAATCCACCTGTATATGCGTCTATGTCTATAACTTCACCTGCAAAATACAAGCCAGAAATACGCTTTGACTCCATAGTTTTAGGGTTTATCTCTTTTACGGATACTCCTCCACTAGTAACAATTCCTACATATATGCTGCCAAGAGATTTTATACAAAAATCAAGAGACTTTAATATACTTACAAGCTTTGTTTTTTCTTCTTTAGTTATACTATTTACATGCTTTGTTTCTTCAATTTCACTTCTTGCTATAACAAGTGGTATAAGGCTTTTTGGGAGAAGGTCCGTTAACGAATTCTTAAATTCTTTGTTTTTGTACTTATCAAAATCACGAGTTACCCTTTTATATAGCTCCTCACAAGTTAAAGCTGGTTTTAAGTCAAAAGATATTATTAACTTTTTATCTTGCATTAACTCTTTTACGCTCTTTATTTTAGTTAATTTACTACTTGCACTTAAAACAATTGGACCGCTAACTCCATTTGCAGTAAATAATGCCTCGCCAAATCTTTCATCAATTACTTTACCATCTTGCTTTATCTTTAGAGAAACGTTTTTAAGAGCAAGTCCTTCTGCCATTTTACATTCTTTTTCTTCATACACTATAAGAGGTACTAACGCTGGTTTTGGCTCTACAACATTATGTCCTAATGCTTTGGCTAGGTCAAAACCATCTCCTGTACTTCCTGTTCCAGGATAACTTACTCCACCAGTTGCAATTATTACTCTATCTGCAGCTATGTTTTTACCAGTTGTTGTAATAACTCCTGTAACTTGTCCGTCACGCACTGCTACTTCTTTTACACTGGTATTATACAAAATATTTGCATTTAATCTTTTTAATTCTTTTTGAAGTGCTAACGTTAATTCGTGTGCATTATCCGAAGCTAGAAACACTCTATTTCCTCTTTCTGTTTTTAACTTAACTCCTAACTCATTTACAAACTGTATTAAATCTTGGTTATTAAACGTATTTATACTGCTCATAAGGAACTTAGGATTAGTAACAACATTGTTAAAGAAATATTCATTATCGCCGCTATGCGTTAAATTACATCTGCCTTTCCCTGTAATGTCTAGCTTTTTACCCACAACGTTATTTTTTTCAATTATTACTACATCATGTCCATTACGTCCAGCAGTTATGCCAGCCATCATTCCAGCTGGTCCTGCCCCTATTATACAAACTTTCATAAACCCTATTCACCTAACATATTAGATATTGCTATACATATTGCAATAGTCGCACTTTCATAAGTTATACCGCCTTGCATATACGCCATATATGGTGGCCTTATTGGTGCGTCTGCAGAAAGTTCAATACTTGCACCAGATACAAAAGTACCTGCTGCCATTACGACCTCGTCAGTATATCCAGGCATTGCCCAAGGTTCTGGCCTTACAAAGCTATCTATTGGACTGGCTGCTTGTATTCCTTGTATAAATTTAACAAGCTTGTCCTTATCATTAAAGGTTACTGATTGGATTATATCTGTTCTGTCTTCCCAAGCTGCAGGAGATACAGCATACCCTAGCTTTTCTAGCATAGCTGCTGTTATACAAGCTGTCTTTATAGCATTTTCAACTATACTTGGTGCCATAAATAGTCCTTGTAATATTTCTTTATTTTTACCTAGTGTTGCTCCACATTCTTTTCCAATTCCAGGAGCTGTAAGACGCTCTGCTGCATGCTCCACACACTCTTTTTTACCAGCTATATATCCACCAGTTTCACAAATGCTTCCGCCTATATTTTTAATTAAAGACCCTGCAATTATATCTGCCCCAACATTCGTTGGTTCTAACTTTTCAACAAATTCGCCATAGCAATTATCTACCATAACAAGAGTGTCTTTATCTATTCCTTTTACAAAATCTATAGCTTGCTTAATCTTCTCTATTGTTAAAGACTTTCTTGTAGAATAACCTCTTGACCTTCCAATAAACACTAATTTTATTTTTTTACCTTCCATTTTTTCACGAATTGCTTCAAAATTGAAAGAGTTATCCACTAAATCCACTTGTTCATAGTGTACACCCAAGTTTATTAGCGACATTTTATTTTCAACAATTCCAATGCTCTCCGCCAAAGTATCATAAGGTTCACCTGTAATACTAAGCATAGTGTCTCCTGGAAGCAAATTGCCAAACAACGCAGTAGATAAGGCATGTGTACCGTTTACAAATTGAATTCTTACCATAGCGTCTTCCGTACCAAAAATTTCCGCATAAATTTTCTCTATTGTTTCACGCCCCATATCGTCATAACCATAACCTGTCGTTGCTCTAAAATGCGTTTCGCTAAGTTTATTATTCCAAAATGCTTTCATAACCTTTGCAGTATTATGCATTGCTATTTCTTGTATTTCATTAAATCTTTCTCCTAATTCTTGTTCACACTCATTATATAGCGTCAAAATTTCTTCTTTTATCCCTAAATTACTTGCTAATTCTTTTTGCATAATTTTACCCTCCATATACAATATATTATACTACACTCGGTCAATAGGTAAAGTGTGAGGTTGCTATGTTGCTGTGTTGCAGTGTCATTGGGGACGTTTCTAAATGACACTGCAACACTACGACACTACGACACCATGACACTCACACTTCAAATGTTGTTTCGTCTATAAATCTGTAATTTGTTTTATATTTTAATTCTCTTACAAGTCTAAATAACGCGTCATCTTTTGCTTTTACTTCAAGCATTATGTCCAATCTACTAAAAAAAGGTTTTACATCTTCTAGAAATGCTATAAACGCATTCGAATCTATGTATTCACTGTGACTTCTAATTTCTTTTTTTAACTTGCTCTTCGGACTTGAAAAATGCACTTTAGGTGTCTTGCCGATTCCAAGTAGCAAATATTCTCTCGTAGTACTTATCTATACATATTCCATCACTTGCACCGTTACATATATGGTGGTGATAATCTAATACCATCGGTCTTTTTATGCTTTCACAAAGTTCTAACGTATCTTTTGCATTAAATATTTTGTCATCGTTTTCTATAACTATGCATTCTCTAATATATTCTGGCAACTGATTAAAGTTATTTTTAAACCTTGCTATTGAGTTTTCTTTTCCAAATGTACTACTTCCAACATGAACAACTAATACTTTTTCTTGGAGCTCTAAAGCCTCAAAAAGAATATAATGATAATTTAAAATTGCAAGCGAACTTTCAAAAACGTCTTTTTTGGTTGAGTTTATTACACAAAACTCATCTGGGTGAAAGTCCACTCTCATTTTACTTTTCTTTATCTTATCTCCAATACTTAAATACTTACCTTTAAAACACGTAACATAGTCCATGTCTACGTCTTTCTTTGTTGCAAGCGGTATTAAACTCGAGGTTATTCTAAAAAAGTGAATATTGTTTTTAACGTTATATTCTAAAATATTTTCTAAAGCTTCAAGATTTTTAGATATAACCGAATTTAGTTTTTCTTTTCTATTTTCATTTTTTAAATAATTTGTATAACTCACTGTATGTGAACATGTATCGTTTAAAGCTTTACTTATACACGCATAACCTAATCTTACTATCATAACACCACCATATATGGTGTGAGTAAATTTCTATTGTTTTATACATATAACTGTTCTTTTTAATTAAAGTACAAAAAAGAGAAAATCATTTTCACAATTTTCCCTTTCACTATTTAAAATTTTAGTAGCTAAATATTCTCATAATGCGTCCACATACTTAATATTTGTACTATATGTTCCTCTTCTTTTACTTTATATACTAATCTATGCTGTATATTTATTCTTCGTGAATATATGCCTTTTAAATCACCTATTAATTTTTCATAAGGCGGTGGCGTCTTGAACGGATCTAACCTTAACATTTCTATTAACCTTTTAGTTTTAGTATCTAATTTAGATTCTTTAAGCTTTTGAATATCTTTTAGAGCTTTCTTGTTATATGCAATTTTATACAATTTACCATTCCACCTCTTCTTCACTTACGAAGTCCTCATCTAAATCATTAGCCCTTTCAATAATTTCGTCTTTTAGATTTGGTACAGACATGATATATAACGTCTCCATTAAGCTGTTATAATCCTCTTCAGACAACACTACAGCATTTCCATTCTTTGTTGATATACTTATTGGCTCATTAAAATTTATGGTTTGTTCTAGCAAAGAATATATATCTTTTCTAAAATTAGTAACATTTACAGTTGTCACTTCTTACACCTCCTAAAAAATATTATACCATACGTTTTAACGTACGTCAATATTATTATATTATTATTTGCCTCAATATATTACTTTATACGCAAAAAAGAGAAAATCATCTTCACAATTTTCCCTTTTATATATTTTAACCATATATTTGTTTATTCTTCGCTTGGTGCTCCTACTGGGCAAACAGATGCACAAGTACCACAATCAATACATTTTTCTGGATCTATTACAAATCTGTCGTCTCCGGCACTAATTGCTCCTACTGGGCATTCTGCTGCACACGCTCCACATGATATACATTCTTCAGATATTCTATATGCCATTTTCTTCACCTCTTTCCGCTTTTTTGTTTATTCTTTTAATATTTTCTACACTATCTACTACAAATCTTTCTTCTCCGGGCTCGCCAATCTTTAACTTTACTTTTTGTCCTAATATATCTTCTCCCACAACTTTAGCTTTTTCACCCTCATATTCAACTGTCTCGTTCATTTTAGGCATTGTTTTAATCTTTTCTTTATATGCTTCTTCTTCATATTTTATACAACATTTAAGTTTGCCACAGCAACCAGATAGCTTTTGCATATTTATTTGTAATCCCTGTTCTTTTGCTGTTTTTATAGTTACACCATCAAACTCTTGTAAAAATGCTCTGCAACATAGTTCTCTACCACAAACTCCTAATGTTGGATATTCTTTTACTTCGTCTCTTGCGCCAATTTGTCTTAATTCAATTCTTGTTCTAAATTCAATTGCAAGTTCTCTTACCAACTCTCTAAAATCCACTCTTTCTTCTGACGCGAAGTAAAAGATAAGCTTTGTCTCATCTAAAGTATATGTAGCATTTATTAGTTTCATGTTTAATTTTAAGTTTTTTATCTTCTCTTTGCATATTTTAAATGCG
This sequence comes from uncultured Clostridium sp., assembly GCA_964481385.1. Lineage (GTDB taxonomy): Bacteria > Bacillota > Clostridia > TANB77 > CAG-465 > UMGS1649. The sequence continues at coordinate 47,185 of CAYZTN010000001.1, forward strand.
TCTTTCGCTTGTTCTTTTAATCTTTTGGCATTCTCCATATCACTTTTGGTAGCTGGTCTAATTACTTCTTTTATTTCTTTATCTTTTATTTTGCTGTCTTCTGCGTCTAATTTAGAAACGACTCTTGCAAGTTCCACGCCTCTTTCTGACTCTGCTACTACCATGTCTCCTACATTAAACAAGTATTTTTTAGGACTTAAGTAACAAAGCTTTCCAGTAGATAGAAATCTTACACATAATACTTTTGGTTCCAATAAATTCACCTCACTCACATAGTTTTATTGCTAATTTCATTTTTTGCATATCTTCGTTTGCATTGCTATTTACTGCTTTCCTTGCGTCTTCTAACAGTGGTAAAGCACCGTACATAGCATTTTTTAACATTAAATATTCAATATACTTAAAGATTAATTCGTCCTTTAAACTTACATCTTTTAATAGATTTATAACTGAAATTTTATCTTTTGCTTTTATATCCTGTATAATATTAGAAAGGTTTTCTAGAATTTGCTTGTTGCTTTCATCTGCTGCCTTAAGTAACGTACTAATTGAGCCTTCCGCAAACTGTACAAGTTCTTCGTTTACCTCTATCTTATTTAATGCAATATACTTCTTAATTTCACTTTCGTCTAACGGCTCAAAATATATATTAGTTGTTCTAGATAGAATTGTACCAAGAAGTCCGTCAATATTACTTGTAACAAGTATTATTATTACGCTTTTAGGCGGTTCTTCTAGCGTCTTAAGCAGTGCATTTTGAGAAGAATCATTCATTTTGTCCGCCTCGTCTATTACATATACCTTGTACTTTGAAGTAGCTGGTGCTATGTACACATCTGCTATAACTTCGTCTCTTATTTGCTCTACCAAAATGTTTTGTTTATCTGGCATACGCTCAACATATTTAAAGTCAATATTACCATCTAAATTATTCGTCTTAAACACAGCCTTTGCAAATTCTTTTGCAACCAAACTCTTTCCAACGCCTTCTTTTCCGTAAAACACATAAGCGTGTGATGGTGTATCTTTTTCTACAGTTGTCTTTAACTTTTCTAATATATCTTTATGTCCTAGAACATTTTCAAACATGTTATATTTCTCCTATTTTATTTAATGGCCAAACTCTAATACCTACTATTCCTTCAACTCTTTCTAGTGGTACTACTCCAAACTCTCTGCTATCTCTGCTTGCTGCTCTATTATCTCCCATTACAAAAACACAGCCCTCAGGCACTTCTAGTGAGTAATATGCTCCTGTAATTGGTGTTACAGTACCCTCTGGTAAATATGTTTCCTCTAGCACTTCGCCGTTTAGTAAAACAGCTCCTTCTTCTGTAATTTCTATAGTATCTCCGCCTACAGCGATTACTCTTTTTATATAGCTTTTTTTACCAAATTCTAGCACGTTATATGCAAAGTAACTAAAACCATGACGCTCAATATATCCAGCTTTTACATTACCGTCCGTATTATCTGTATAGTCTGGTGCTGTAATAGTTACAATCTGGCCTCTTTTTACTTCGTGGTTATATAACACACGTCTACCCACCAAAACTCTTTCACCTTCTTTGGCTGTAGGAAACATGGAAGTTTGCTTAATTCCAGCAATTGTTCCAAGAAAATAATTTATACAAACATATATTACGTATGCTATTACAAAGCAAACTACCCATTCAAATATCTCATTTACCACTTTATTCTTAAATAATTGTTTCAAGTTTTCTCCTCTTTTCTTTAGTGTATGCTTTCACCAAGTGGAACCGCATCATCTACAAACAATACTTTCACCGTATCTCCATCGCCTGCAGCAAGAAGCATTCCATTTGACTCTATTCCTCTTAATTTTGCAGGTTTTAAATTGCTTACTAGTGCTACTTTTTTACCCACTAATTCTTCTTCTTTATAATATGGAACAAGTCCAGATACAACGGTACGTTTCTCATATCCTAAATCCACCTCAAGTTTATACAACTTCTTAGCGTCAGGAATACGTTCTACAGATAGTATCTTAGCTACTTTAAGTTTTACTTTATCCACATCGTCTATTGTAATTTCTTCGTCTTTTTCAACATTTTCCACTTTTGTTTGCTCCTCTTCTTTCACATTTTTTGAAGCAAGTTCCTCTAATTTTTTTGCAGCGTCTATTCTTGCAAATAACACTTCTGCAGTTCCAACTTTTGTACCGGCTTTCATTTTGCCAAATGAATTAATACTTTCGATATCTGCACTTTCTGCGTTTATTTGTTTAATAATCTTTTCTGCAGTTTCTGGCATAATGCATTTTAACATTACAGCTATTATTCTTATTGCCTCAATTAAATTGTATAACACAGTTTTTAAAGTTTCTTTACCTTCTTCAGTCTTTGCAAGTACCCAAGGTGCTGTTTCGTCAATATATTTATTGCTACGTCTTGCAGCTATCATTATTTGTTCAATAGCTTCTGCTACATGTATATTTTCCATTTTTTCAATATACGTTTTTGCAGCGTCAGTAACACACGCTTTTAAATCTTTGTCTATGTCGCTTTCTGCTCTTGGCATGAAAAGCTCACCGTCAAAATATTTATTTACCATTGTTACTGTTCTGTTTACAAGGTTGCCTAATGTATTTGCAAGGTCTGTATTGTATTTTTCAATTACACCTTCATAAGTAATGTTTCCGTCTTGTGCATAAGGCATTTCAGACAAGCAAAAATATCTTACTGCGTCTACGCCAAATTCCTCTGCTAGTTCGTCAGCATATATAACATTACCTTTAGATTTGCTCATTTTGTCACTGCCAAATAACATCCAACCATGTGCATATATCTTTTTAGGGAGTGGTTCACCTAGTGCCATCAAAATTATTGGCCAATATATAGCGTGAAATCTTAAAATATCTTTTCCTATTACATGTAAATCTGCTGGCCAGTTTTTATTATATAATTCTGACTTGTTATCGCACTCGTAACCTAAAGCAGTTATATAGTTAGTTAAAGCGTCTATCCATACATAAACTACATGGCCTGGGTTAAAATCTACTGGTATTCCCCAAGTAAAAGATGTTCTAGATACACATAAATCTTGAAGTCCTGCTTTTAAGAAGTTGTTCATTATCTCTTTTTTTCTAGATTCAGGCTCAATAAAACCTGGATGAGACTCAATGTATTCAATTAGTCTATCTTGGTATTTGCTACATTTTAAGAAATATGCTTCTTCTTTAGCTTTTTTTACTTCACGACCACAATCTGGACATTTTCCATCAACTAATTGTGTATCTGTAAAGAAAGATTCACATGGTGTACAGTAATTTCCTTCATATTCTCCAAGATAAATATCTCCTTGCTCATATAGCTTTTTAAATATTTTTTGAACTGTTTTTTCGTGGTAATCGTCAGTTGTACGGATAAACTTATCAAAAGTTGTATTCATACCTTTCCATATCTTTTTAACTTCTCCTGCTACTCCGTCAACATATTCTTTTGGAGATATGCCAGACTTTTCAGCTATTTCTTGTATTTTTTGACCATGCTCATCTGTTCCAGTTAAAAAGTAAACGTCTTTTCCCATTAAGCTATTAAATCTTGCAATTGCGTCTGTTAATATAATCTCATAAGTATTACCAATATGCGGTTTTCTTGATGTATATGCGATTGCTGTTGTTATATAAAACTTCTCTTTTTCGTTCATTTTGTTCCTCCGATTTTTCCAATTTTCCTAGATATAATTATATGACACAAGTAGCCGTTTGTCAACGAAAACAAAGAACTCAATTTTAATATTGTGGGTTGTTATTTTTTTAAAACTGTAATATACTATGTATTGTATAAGGAAGTGAAAAAATGAACACAAAATTAGAAAAATTTAAAAATACAATAAAGGGTAAAAAAGTAGGAGTAATAGGAATTGGGATTAGCAATATTCCAGCAATAAAATATTTAGCAAGTATGGGAGCTAAAGTTACTGCATTAGACAAAAGAGAAGCTTTAGATATACCCACAGAAGATTTAGAAAATTTAGGTGTGCAGTTTGTACTTGGCGAAAGCTATTTATCTAATTTAAACGGTTTTGATTATATACTTCGTTCACCTGGTGTAAAACCTTTCACACCAGAATTAGAAAAAGCAGTAAACAGCGGAGTTAAACTTACATCAGAAATTGAACTTTTAATGGAACTTGCACCATGTAAAATAATCGGAGTTACTGGGAGCGACGGAAAAACTACAACTACCACTTTAATTTCAATGTTTTTAAAGGAGGCTGGCTTTAATGTATGGCTTGGTGGAAATATTGGTACACCATTATTTAGCAAGTTAGATGAAATGAAAGATACGGATATTGTAGTTTTGGAACTAAGCAGTTTTCAACTTATGACTGCTAAGCAAAGTCCAGATATTTCTGTTGTTACAAATATATCTCCTAACCACCTAGACTACCATAGAAGTTATGACGAATATATTGAGGCTAAAGAAAATATATTTTTACACGAAAGTAATAATACTGTAGTGTTTAACGCAGACGATGGTATGACAGAAAAGTTTTTGAAAGACATTGAAAAAAATGAGATTAGTAAAAGTGTTAAATATTTTAGCCTAAATAAAATGGAAAAAATAGGGTGTTTTTTCAAAGATGGTTTTATATACTACAATAACGGTAAAACAGTAGAAACAATAGAAAGTAAAGAAAACATTAGGTTAGTCGGAATGCATAACATCGCTAATATATGTGCGGCAGCTTCTGCAGTAATAGACCTTACAGGAATTGAAGCCATAGTACGTGTTATAACTACATTTAACGGTGTAAAACACCGAATGCAACATATTGCTACAATAAACGGTGTAAAATGGTACAATGATTCAATTGGAACGAGCCCTTCAAGAACAATGGCTGGTTTAAACTCTTTTGATAAAAAAATAATACTTATTGCTGGTGGATATGACAAACACATTCCATACGATGTTTTAGGTGAACCTATTTTAAATAAAGTAAAACACTTGGTTTTACTTGGTGCAACCGCTCCTAAAATTGAAAACGCAGTAATAGATGCAGCGGAGAAACTCAACAAAAATCACACTGATTTTTTAACAATTACAAATTGTAATTCACTAGAAGAATGTGTTAATTATTGCAATTCAATTGCGAGTAGTGGCGATATAGTTGTAATGTCTCCGGCTTCTGCTTCTTTTGATATGTACAAAAACTTTGAACAAAGAGGAGAACACTTCTACAGATTAGTAGATAACTTAAAAGACGCGTAATGCGTCTTTTTTCATTCTGTAAAATTATCTCTAAATTCTTTAACCATTTTCTTTAATACAGCTAGTTGTTTATCTGTTAAATACACATCTGCAACTTCGCTGGCTGGTATAGTTAAAGAATCCGCAAACATAGTATCTAAACTCATATTTAAAACATTTGCAAGTCTTATTGCAGTTGTTACGCTTGGAGCTTTTACTCCTCTTTCAATATCTCCTAGGAAATTTTGAGATACCCCTATTTCTTCAGCTAATGCATATTGAGTCATATCTTTACTAAGTCGACCCGCTCTTACCCTTTTACCCAACATGTTTAAATTCAAATATTTTGACATTATTTTCACCTCAGGTAAAATATATAGTAATAGCGTTTAAAACTGAACAAACCTTAAGTTTTAATATAAACACTTGGTGTTAAGTTTTTATAGAAACTACTGCATTTGCCACAGCAACTTTCTCTATGTGAGATATACTAACGTCTATAATGATAGTTTTTTCCTGTTGCGCCAAATCTAGTTTTGTGTTATTTAAAATTACATACGGCCTATTTAAGCATGTGTTATCATTTAAAATTTCTATATCCCCTAACCAAATTGTGTCTCCATACTTTGCTGATAACGCTTTATACACGGCCTCTTTTGCTGCAAACCTTCCGGCATAATACTGGTATTTTATGCTTTCCGACTTTTTTTCCCCTACCTCAATTTCTTTCTCTGTAAATACTTTTTCTTTAAAGCCAACTGTATCTTGTATGGCTTTCTTTACTCTTTCGACTTCAATTATATCTGTTCCACAAAACTGTAACATACTCTCCCCCAAAAACTTACACATAAATTTTAACACAAGTATTGCTTTTTTTCAAATTATGTATTATAATAATTGTGTTACGGGGCGTAGCTCAGTTGGTAGAGCGCGTGGTTTGGGACCATGAGGTCGCAGGTTCGGGTCCTGTCGCTCCGACCATATTAACGAAAAATTCTAAGTTTTGTTACTTAGAATTTTTTTATGCTTTCTTTTTTAATAAACTTCCATCGGATTTTTTATTTACTCCTATAAAGCTTGTTTCACTCACATTCACTAAAATGTCCTTTATGTCTGATAGTTGTTACCTCTGTCCCTTAAATTGGTCAAAACCGTCCATGACCATTTAGTCACTTAGTTTATCTTTCTTCAATTGATTTGCTATATATTCATTTGATTTCTTGGTATTCTTGCTAGCTCCACAGACTATCTAGTTATTTGTACAATCAGTGTCATTTGAAAACGTCCCAAATGGCACTGATTAATTACAAATTATCAAACAAGCTTACTTGAAGTGAGTTTGGCATTCCTTTTAAACAGCCATAGCTTTCCAAAAGTTCCATTCCTGACTTTCCAAGCTTCGCTCTTCTCATCAAATCTTCTTTTGAGTTAAATTGCTCTTCTTCTCTTGCCTTTAACACATTTTCTGCGTTAACTTCACCAAAGTTTGGTATTGCAGATAGAGGTGGTCTTAAGCTTCCATCTTCTATCAAAAATTTCTTGGAATGAGATTTATACAAGTCTATTGGTAAGAAGTTTATATGTCTTTTATTCATTTCAAGCACTATCTCCAAGATTGGATACATGCCTTTTTCTTTCTGACTCGCTTGATTACCAAGCATATCTATTTCTTTCATTTTCTCTAAAACTTTTGTCTCTCCGTAAAGCATGGAATCTGCATCAAATTCGTCAGCACGTATTGAGAAAAATGCTGCATAATATGCTTCTGGAATATGTACTTTAAACCACGCAATTCTAAACGCCATTGTAACGTATGCTACAGCATGGGCTTTTGGGAACATGTACTTTATCTTTTTACATGAGTCTATATACCAATCTGGAACACCATGTTCTTTCATCTGCGTCTCATAATCTGGCCACTTTGGCTCTTTTCCTTTAGCTACTTTTCCTTTACGCACACTTTCCATTATTTTAAATGCCGTGTTTGGCTCAAGTCCTTTATCCATAAGATAAATCATTATATCGTCACGAGTACAAATAGCTTCACTAAGTGTTGCTCTTCCTTCTTCAATAAGGGTTTGTGCATTGTTTAGCCACACGTCTGTACCATGTGACAAACCAGAAATACGAATTAGTTCCTCAAATGTAGTAGGTTTCGTATCTACAAGCATACCTCTAACAAACTTTGTTCCAAACTCTGGCACGCCGTATGTTCCTACTTCAGAGTGTATTTCCTCTTTTGTAACGCCTAATGCGTCAGTTGAACTAAATATGGACATGGTGTCTTTATCGTCTAGTGGTATTGTTTTTGGGTCTACTCCTGTTAAATCTTGCAACATACGAATAACCGTTGGGTCATCGTGTCCAAGTATATCTAGCTTTAGTAAGTTTTTATCTATTGAGTGGTAATCAAAATGAGTTGTAACTATTGTCGAATGAGGATCATCGGCTGGGTGCTGTACAGGACAAAACTCATATATTTCCCTTCCTTTTGGTACAACTATAATTCCACCAGGGTGCTGACCTGACGTCCTTTTAATACCAGTACAGCCTCTTGCAATTCTATTTATCTCAGGTGTAAGCATTTTTTTATTACGTTCTTCCAAGTATTTTAATACAAAACCATAGGCTGTTTTATCTGCAACCGTACCTATTGTTCCAGCTTTGTATGTAGTTCCTTTTCCAAATATTACTTCTGTATATCTATGTGCTTTTGCCTGGTAATCTCCTGAGAAGTTAAGGTCAATATCTGGCTCTTTGTCTCCATTAAAACCTAGGAACGTCTCGAATGGAATATCCATTCCGTCTTTTTCAAGTTTTTCACCACACACTGGGCAATCTTTATCCGGTAAGTCAAAGCCATTTTTTACGCCATGGTCTGAAAAATCTGAATACTTACACTTTTTACATCTATAGTGTGCTTTTAAAGAGTTTACCTCAGTAATACCAGTCATGTTTGCAACAAATGACGAACCAACAGAACCTCTGGAACCAACTAGATAACCATCTTCATTAGACTTCCAAACAAGTTTTTGAGCAATGATATACATTACGGAGAAGCCGTTTTTAATAATTGAGTCTAGCTCTTTTTCAAGTCTTTCTTTTACTATGTCAGGAAGTGGGTCGCCATAAAGTTCATGCGCCTTGCTTTCTGCAATATTTCTAATAGTTTCCTCACAGCCATCAATGTGTGGCGGACACTTTTCATCAGATATTGGAGTAATTCTGTCGCACATATCTGCAACTAAGTTTGTGTTCGTTACAACTATTTCATATGCTTTCTCTGGTGGCAAGTAATCAAACTCTTTTAACATTTCTTCCGTTGTTCTAAAGTATAGCGGTGCTTGTTCATCTGCGTCACTAAAGCCCATTCCAGCCATTATTATCCTTCTATATATCTCGTCTTCTGGGTTTAAAAAGTGAACGTCACACGTTGCAACAACGGGCTTATTTAACTTTTCTCCCAAGTTTACTATATCTACATTTATCTGTTTTAATTCTTCTTCACTTAAATATACTAACTCGCCTTTTTTGTTTTCTCTACCACTACGCGTATAGAATCTGTTGTTGCCTAAAGGTTGTACCTCTAAATAGTCATAGAAGTTTGCAATAGCTTCAATTTGCTCTGGGCTTTCTTTTTCAAATATTGCTTGGTAAAGCTCGCCACTTTCACACGCACTTCCAATAAGCAAACCTTCTTTGTACCTATTTAACATTGACCTAGATATTCTAGGACGTTTATTAAAATATGTAACATGTGAGTAGGATATAAGGCGGTAAAGATTTTTAAGTCCCGTGTAATTTTTAGCAAATATTATTATGTGGTAATATGGCAGACGTTTCATATCTTCAATCTGACTCGAATATACATAACCTGTAATGTCTATTCCGCGAGACACTGCATCTTCCAACATTTTAAGCATGACATGAACAGTAGCTCTTGTGTCGTTTATTGCTCTATGTGCTCCTTCAAGTGTTACGCCTAAATTTTCTGCAAGTGTTCCAAGTTTGTGATTTTCAAATGTTGGATAAAGTTCACGTGCAATAACTAATGTATCCATAACATAAGGTGTCATTTTATCCCAGATTTTTTGTTCTTCTGCATTATGACGTATAAAACCCACATCGAACTTGGCATTATGTGCAACAAGTACACTTCCAGATATAAAGTCCAAAAATTTTGGCAAAACGTCCTCTATTGTTGGTGCGTCTTTTACCATATCTGGAGTAATATGCGTTAACTCTTGTACTTCTTTTGGAATTATACACTCTGGGTTAACAAAAGTTGCAAATTCATCCACTATTTCCCCAGCTTTAACTTTACATGCTGCAATTTCTGTTATTTTACAAGTTCTTGCGTCAAGTCCCGTTGTTTCAATATCGAAAACAACATATGTATCTGGCATTTTAAAGTCAGGCTCTATATCCTGTACAAGATAGCCCTCAACACCATACAAAACCTTTATTGGAGCTGCGTCTAATACCTCTTGCGTTGTAGGATAACCAGATTCTTTTTTTACAAGTGAAGTAAAATTATCCATTATTACGTGGTGTGCTTCGGGGAATGCTTGTACTACTCCATGGTCTGTTATAGCAACAGCTTTATGCCCCCACTTAATTGCATTTTTAATAATGCTTGTACATGAACTTACACCATCCATCGCACTCATCTGTGTATGCATGTGAAGCTCCACACGTTTATTTTCCGCATTGTCCATTCTTCCCTTTGGTTTTTCCCATTCAATAAGGTTATTTAAAAGCATTGTAAGCTCTTTAGCATATGGGTCATATTGTGCTTTACCAGATGCCTTAACGTACGTGCCCTCTTTCACACGCGATTTAATCTTAGCAAGTTTTTTATCATCTAAAAACATCTTTGTAGCAATAGTACTTGTCCTATCACTAATGTCCAAGGTTAAAAGCTTTTTGCCAGATTTGAGTTCTCTTTCCTCCATAAGTTCAACACGTCCTGCAATGCAGGCTTTATCATAATCGGTATTTAAATCCTCTATGTTGTCTATTTTTTCTTTGGTAATATCTCTACCATATATTACAACCGAATTTTCCTCTGCGTCATCTTCTGCGGGCTTTTCAAAATTTTCCTTTGGAGCAGGAGTAAAACTTGGTACACTCGCATTATTGCTTTCTTTCTGCTTTTGTTTTTCCTGTACGTCTTGAGTTGACACAGTTGCGATATCTTCTCTTTTTACCACAAATTCCATTGGTGAAGTTTCTGTTTTAAATGCTGGATTATCTGCTATATTTACTTCTTTTTCTTCACCAAAAAAGCCTTTTATGCAACTAGAAATTAACTCGTCCACTTTTTTAAGTCTTAAAAAACCGCTCTGGTTGTTTTTTAATTCTATAGTAACTGTTTCTTCTCCAACGACTATATTTCCGTTATCAAAAACCTGAGATAAATATGGTCTTGTGTGTTTTAAATATTCAATTATATTAAATACATCTTGTTCTTCAATGCCTAAAGGCGAAGGGCAACTAAACTTTAGCTTAAAGTCATTTAGGCTAAAACACGTTTTTGCATTATCTGTAAAGTCTGAAACATCGACAGGATTTATCTTTCTGTCTATATTTATGTACATTATAGCGGTATTTGCTTTTTCTGAAAACTTTATTTCTTGCAACTCTAACTCTGCCAAAGTACTATTTTCACTTAAAGCTTTACCAAACAACTCCTTTATTTTTCTCATATTTACCCCCACATAGAAATTAAAAACCCAAAGCACACGTAATATTTGTACATTTTGGATTTTTAATTTTTCTTTTGTTTTTCTTATTATTTAGTTATATTATTCGTATTATATCTTTTATAGTTACATATATAGTGAGCGCTATCAAAAGTACAAAACCTATACCACTTAATACCAATTCTACTTTTTCTGGCACACGTTTTCTTGTTACTCCCTCTACCGCTACTAACACTATTTTACCACCATCAAGCGGTGGGAATGGCATAATGTTTGCCATACCAATAGCAAGTGAAATTGTTGCAACCAAGCTTAGTAATTCCATAATTCCATCTGCTTTAGAGACCATTTCTCCTACGCCAACTATTCCAGACATTTGTGTAAGTTTTACTTTACCTTTAAATAAATCTACGTACGAATTAACCACTCTAATTACAGTATTAACAGATTTATACCATGAGTATTTAAATGTTGTAGGTGTAACATCTACACTAGTTATACCTAGATTAACATACTCTGTTTTTGCTGGTGTTATTTTTAAATTTTTAGTTTCACCGTTTCTTGAAACTACAATGTCTACTTCTTGTTCAACATACTTTGTAACATTAGATATTACTTCTGCAGAGTTTTGAACGTTAACGCCACCTACACTAATTACTGTATCTCCAGCTTTAATTCCAGCTGCTTCTGCTCTTGATCCAGGCTCTACAATGTTTATAACTGGTTTAATTGTTCCATCTTCATTTAGCAAAGTGGAATCAAAATACGTTCCTATATATCCTTTTGTACTTACAACGCCCTTAACTACAGCAGTCTTTTTTTCACCATTAGAAATATATTCTACTTCTACATCTTTTTCAGTTATATCGTCATAAAGTGCAATATCTTGATATATATGTGTTGAAATGCTACCAATCTTTGTAACTACATCACCATCACGAAGTCCTGCTTCATATAGCACGCTCTCTTCTGGTAAATTTCTTAATGCAGTTGTATATGTATCTGTTCCAAAGTTTATACCCAGCATTATGCAAATTCCAAGTATGAAGTTAAATACAACACCTGCTACTAGTACCAATATTCTTTGCCAGCAAGGCTTATTGCTAAATGAATTCTCGGATTTTGTACTACCATCTTCACCTTCAATATCTACATAACCACCAAGTAATACTAATCGAAAAGAGTAAGTTGTACCTTTAAACTTTTTTTGCCAAAGTGCTTTACCAAAACCAATACTAAATTCGTTTACCGTCATTTTAAACGCTTTTGCAACCATAAAATGACCAAATTCATGTACTATGGCAACAACAGATAATACTATTATTAGTTCCACTACAGTAATTAAAAAACTCAAAACTCATCTCGACCTTTCTTAAACTTAATTTATTATATGTATAATTTTATAAAAATATATACTATTGGTGCAACAAACATTAAACTATCAAAACGATCTAATATTCCACCATGTCCTGGCATAATCTTGCCAGAGTCTTTAATTTTACAATATCTTTTAATTGCAGATTCTGTTAAATCTCCAAATTGACCCGCTACTGCTGCAACAAGTGCAACAAATATCCAATAAAAGATATTTACATTTATATTAAATGCGTATCTTCCAATAAGTGCTAATATCATAAATGCAATTAGCACTCCAATTATTCCGCCAATAGATCCTTCAACTGTTTTATTCGGGCTTATATCTGGTGCAAGTTTTGTCTTTCCTATTTTAGAACCCACCAAAAATGCACACGTGTCGCTTATAAACGCACCGCAGAACACAAACAATATGTAGAATCTACCATAAGGCAGGGCTAATATTAACTTAATAAATGATAAAGTAAATGGTATGTATAGTATTCCAAGTATTGTTATAGCAATATCTTTCATGCTTCTTTTTACATTTGATAACGTTATATAAGCAAACGAACCTATCAAAACTAAAGGGAGCAGTATTTTAATCATCATTATCCTGTATGCCTCAGGCATAAGGCCACCTGTTAAAATTATACAAAGGCAACCAAGATAAGATATCCAAGATATTGGTTTACAACCAATTCCTCTAAAAGCTCTTAGATATTCAAACATCGCTATAACAGAAATTGCAACTACTGTTATTGTGTCAAACCATCTATTGTCTATAACAAGTACTGCAACCCAAAGAAGTACAAACACTACCGATGATACTATCCTTTTTTTCATAATTTATACTTCCATTATTTCCTTTTCTTTTTCAGCAACTTTAGTTGATACCAAATCAACGTATTTATCCGTTAGCTTTTGAATCTTTTCTTCCTCGCTACGGCGTTCATCTTCGCTCATTTCTCCATCTTTTTCAAGTTTTTTTGCTGTATCCATAGCGTCTCTTCTAATATTTCTTATTGTAACTTTAACATTTTCTCCAAGCTCTCTGATATCTTTTGCAAGTTCTTTACGTCTTGCTTCAGTTAACTCAGGAAACATCAAACGAATTCCCGATGCATCTTGAAGTGGGTTTATACCGATATCTGCTTTAGTTATTGCCTTAGCAATTTCAGGTATAAGATTTCTATCCCAAGGTGTAATTAAAATTTGTCTTGGCTCCGGTACAGAAACTGAAGCTAATTGATTTACTGGAGTAACCGCTCCATAATATTCTACTTTAACCTTATTTAATATTTGTGGGTTTGCACGTCCTGCACGAATATTTCCAAGCTCCTCTTCTAAGTATTCTATTTTCTCTTTCATTTTAATTTCAAAGTCATTTAAATCCATATATTTTTCTCCTCCTAAACACTTAATAATTATACTATATTTACAGAAAAAAGCAAGTCTAAACTAAAGTTTGACTCGCTTACTTTAAATAACACATAAAATCACATTTTCTGTTTGACTTACTTGCGTACAGTCTCTACATCCAACGCAAAATATATATCCTCACCTGCTTTGAATCCTGCTATATAATATACACACGTCCCCATGTCGTTTATATACAATACATCGCTTTCTTGCGTTATATCATACACCGCTTTTTGCACATTTAATTTTTCTATGTCTAATGCATAAAACTTGCCTGTATCGTCACCATTTTTAGTGATTTGTGCAGATAACGCTTGACTTTTATCTGTTGTAAGATTTGCTTTAGTCAGAAGCTGTGTTTTGGTCAAAGCCGTTGCTCCCGTCTTCACTGGGAGTATGCCACGTGTCGCATAATACTCAACTGCGGCATCTTGTATCCTTGCCATATTTGTTTTAAAATTTCCTTCTTTTGATATATCTATTGCATCCTTAGCAGAAAACACAGTTATGCCCGCTAGTATAGATAAAATAATCATTATTATTACAAGTATCATAAGAGAAATTCCTTTTTTCATTTATTAGTCCTCCAACTTTTCTTTAATTATACTAAAAGAAGAGTTCACATGCAACTATTACATGTGAACTTTATAATTATCCTTTAACTTGTTTCATTACTTCTTCAGCAAAATTTTCGTTTTTCTTTTCTAGTCCTTCGCCTCTTTCAAATCTTACAAATCTTCTTATTACAAGATTTTCTCCAATTGTTGCAATCTTTTCATTCAATAAATCTTTAATCTTTTTGTCAGGATCTTTTACAAATGGTTGTTCAAGCAAACAAATTTCCTCGAAAAATTTATTTAATCTTCCCTCTACCATTTTTTCAACAACAGCTTCTGGTTTTCCTTCATTTAAAGCTTGTGCTTTAAGTGTTGCTTTTTCAGCTTCTACAACATCGGCTGGAACCTCTTCTTTAGAAACATATTTTGGAGATGCTGCAACGATATGCATTGCAATATCTCTTACAAAAGTTCTGAACTCTTCGTTTTTAGCAACAAAATCCGTCTCAGAGTTAACCTCTACCATCGCACCATACTTACCACTATGTATGTATGCTTCTACAAGACCTTCAGATGCTATTCTTCCAGCTTTCTTAGCAGCTTTTGCAAGGCCTTTTTCTCTCAATAATTCTACTGCCTTATCCATATTTCCGTCTGTTTCTACTAGAACTTTTTTGCAGTCCATTACGCCTGCACCAGTCATTTCTCTTAATTCTTTAACTTGTTCAGCTGTTACCATAAACTATTCCTCCTTTGCAGTTTCTGCGTTTTCTTCTACTTTTTCCTCATTATTTTTCTTATAATTTCTTCTATCTTGTGGTTTTGTTTGTTTTCTTTCAATTTTGTCTTCGCCCATAACTTTCACTAGTTCTGCCATAGACTCAACATCTTCTTGAACTTCAAGTTCGCCTACAGGTTCACCATTTTTACCATGTAAAACAGCATCTGCCATTTTTGCAGTTATAAGTTTTACTGCTCTTACGGCATCGTCATTTCCTGGAATAGCTAAATCAACATCATTAGGGTTACAATTTGAATCGATTAAACCAATTGTAGGTATTCCTAACTTCCTAGCTTCCTTAGTACAAATTAGTTCTTTCTTAGAATCTATCAAGAATATTAAAGAAGGTAGTTTTTCCATTTCTTTAATACCGCCAAGATTTTGATTTAATTTGTCTTTCTCAGCTCTTAATTTAATTACTTCTTTTTTAGGTAGAACTTCAAAAGTTCCGTCATTTTCCATGTTTTCAAGTTCAACAAGTCTTGCTATTCTTGATTTTATAGTTTTGAAGTTTGTTAAAGTTCCGCCTAACCATCTGCTGTTAATGTAGTACATACCACATCTTGTAGCTTCTTCAGCTATTGTATCAGCGATTTGTTTTTTAGTACCAACAAATAGTACTGTTCCACCAGCTTCAACTGTTGATCTTACTTTCTCGTAAGCTTCAGTTACTTGCTCTAGTGTTTTTTGTAAATCTAAGATATATATTCCGTTTCTTGCAGTGAATATATATGGAGCCATTCTTGGGTCCCATCTCTTAGTTTGGTGTCCAAAGTGCACACCTGCTTCTAGCAATGATCTCATAGGTATAATTGCCATTTTATTCATCCTCCCTTTAAAATCCTCCACAAATACTTTAAACTTTGTTTTACCTCTTTCGAGGAAAGGCCAACAAAATATATTTGTGTGTGTATTTGTTGCACAAATCAGCAACGTAATTATTTTAACACATTGATAACTCAATTTCAAGTAAATTATGTAAATTTTCTATCACCTGGCCATTATTCCGTTGCCGTTTTCTAGTAAATGGATATATTCTAATGCCTTACCAGTGCCTTGTGCAACACACTCTATTGGCTTATCTGGTATTCGTGTCTTTAATCCAAGTTTTTCGAATATCAATCTATCAACGCCATCAATCAAACTACCACCACCAGTTATATATACTGTATTTTCTTTAATATCAGCTGCTAATTCCGGTGTAATATCTTCCAACACTTCTCTAACCGCAAACAAAATTCTTGATGCAAGAGGCATAAATATTTCATAAATCTCATCTGACGTCAATTCAATTCCTTTTGGGAAGCCAGTAAGTATATCTTTTCCTCTTATCTTAATTTTTTGCACAACTGTTTTCCTATATACAGCTCCTATTTCAATTTTAACTTTCTCCGCTGTCTTCTCACCTATAATCAATGAATATTTACTTTTAACATACTTCATTATTTCATTATTAAACGCATTTCCAGCAATTTTTATAGAACCCGACTTAACTATTCCACCCAACGAAATTACCGCTATATCTGTCGTTCCACCTCCAATGTCTATAACAAGTGTACCTCGAGGTTTCATTATATCTACACCTGCTCCTATTGCTGCAGCAAGTGGCTCTTGAATAATATTTACACGTCTTGCCCCAATAAGCAACGCTGCATCTATTACAGCTTTTTTTTCAAGATTTGTAACTCCAGACGGAACACATATTACCAAGCTAGGATTTATAACCTTTTGGTCAGATACTACTGCAATATAATGCTTGAGCATTTTTTCTGTTATTTTATAATCAGATATAACACCATCTTTTAAAGGATATATTGTTTCTATATTTTTTGAAACTCTACCTACTAATTTTTCCGCTTCTTTTCCGTATGCAACAATTTCGCTATTTGTTTTGTCTATAGCAACAACCGATGGCTCATTCAAGACAATCCCTTTGTCTTTTATATATATTAAAACAGTAGTTGTCCCTAAATCTATACCTATCTCCTGAGATAATTTCATATTTACGCCCCTCTTTTGTTCTTACAATTATATTACAATTTATGGACTTTTTCAATCTCTTATAAATAGTTTAAGCTAGAACGTATATCATTCCAGCTTAAATTTTATTTATTTTCTTTTTGCTTCATACTTTAATTTAGTTGCCATACCACCACGTATATGGCGTTCTTCTTTATTTTTTTCCAGTACCTTTTTTGCTTCTATCGCAAGACTTGGGTTTATTTCTTCCAGCCTTTGTGAAATATCCTTATGGATTGTACTTTTAGATATATTAAATACTTTTGCTGTTTGTCTTACGGTACTACCTGTTTCTATTATGTAAGTTGCAACTTTTTTTACTCTTTCTTCGATATCGCTATACATGAATATGCTCCCTTCTTATTATTAAATACTTTTGTCTATATCTCTATACTATATACTTATTCAGTATTTTCTAGTTTATGAATTATTTCACACCTAAACTCTCAGGATTAACATATTCTCCGTCTTTCATAACTTCAAAATGTACATGATAGCCTAGCTCTTTTTCTGCAGCACATTCTCCAGCATACCCTAACACATCTCCCATTTTAATTTTATTTCCAATGCTAACTAAAACATTCTCATCGAGCGAACTATATACACATGTATACTCACCACTTTCAACAACTACGCTATACCCATATGTATTATCATTATATATTCCAACTACTTTACCATCTAGCACCGAGCTTACCCCACTATTTTCAGCACATACAATGTCTACACCGCTATGCGTTTTCCATACTTCAAGGCTTTCATAATATACAACTTTATCCATCGAATATTCTCTTTTAATAACTCCATCTACCGGCAAGCTATTATCTCTTTTTTCTTTCGCTACGTATGTTATGCTACTTTCTGCAACTGTATACTGTGGCGAAGCAACAGGAATTGCTTCCTCATTTTCATTCTCCACTTTGTCATTTTCTTGTTTTGCCATTTTATCTATGATTTCTTCATTCTTTTGTTCACCATTCTCTTTATCAGTTTTTTCTTTTACATATGTTTTGTATTCTTCTTTATTTGCTTCTTTATATGATTTAATATTTGCATATGTAGCAACTACGGCCACAAAAAGCATTAAAACTAACATTGAATAATACTTAACACTTTGCTTGTTTAACTTTTTCAAATCGCCACTTTTAATATTTGCAGATACTTTCTCTTTTACTTTAGTATAATCTGCTTTAACCCTTTCAATAGTTTCTTTCACATTAAATTTAAATTTTACTTTTGTTTTTTTACTCATATCTTTCATAACTTTTCACTCCTATTCTTTCGTTTTTAAATATGCTAATTCTACGCCTGTGTAATAATGTTTTATTATTCCTTCTGCCGTCAAGCCTTCTTTTGCATAGTAATTTGCACCTGTTTGGCTCATTCCAACTCCGTGCCCGGTATCCCGTAACCGCAAAGATTACTTTTCCGTTTTCATATTTCACAGTAAAATTAGTAGATTTTAATCCTAAAGCACTTCTTAATTCATTCGCTGTATATATGTTTCCTGCTATATCTACCTGGTCTACTCTACCACTTTTAGTATATGAAATTACTTTAACCAAGTTATCCGTCAAATTCCCTGCGCTACACGGCTTATCTGTATTTGCCGTAAGTTTTGTCTCTAGTTCCGACACAGTAAGAGACAGTGTGGAGTTATAGTACTGATGGGCTTCTTCTCCTTTGCTCTCAACAGATACTAAATACGGTATGTTTTGTTTTCCCCAAATTGACGAAACATCTTCAGTCTTTCCACCACTATTTGCATGGAAATATGCTTTAATTAAATTTCCATTATATGTTACAACAACGTTTTCTGTAGAATATACTGCCTCTTTTACTTTATCTAGATACTCAGCTCTTAACTTGTCACTAAATCCTCTGTTTTTCCACACTTGAACAACTCTATCTATATCATAATATGCTTGGCAGTGACTTGCGCTATCACAGATATCACAATCTGAATGCGCTGTTTTACTCATTTTTTCATACGCATATGTTCTAGCAACTATAGCTTGAGCTTTAAGCGCTTCTATTTCATGAGACGGAGGCATTTCAGATGGTACTACTCCAATTAAATAATCGTTTATGTCCATCTCTTTTATTTCGCCAGTATTTGTTATCTTAACTCTTATTTTTTTTATCGGAAGACTTGTTAAATATTCTTTTGTCTCTTTTATCTCTTCTTCCTTTTTTACTTCTTCGTTATATACCTCTACCGTCTTGTCCAATTTATCTAAAAAAAATATTCCAATTGCTAAGACACATACACACGCAATAGCATAAAAAAATACAAGTTTATATTTCAACATATATCACCTAATAATATATGTATTCATAAACTTGTATTTTAGAACTATTTTTATTGTTTTTTAATATTATTTATTTTTATTTTGCTTTTAAATGTACTCAATAGGTACAAAATACTTATTTTCTTCCACTGCAAAAATCTCATCTATCATGCAAAGTACAATACCATCTCCTATTTCTAGTCCAAACTTTTCCACAACGTCGAAGTTTTTGAAGGCTATTTTTCCAGGGTTTGCACTTTTCTTTATTTCCACAGGATATACCTTGTTATCATAAATTATTAACAAATCTATTTCTTTAGCATTACCATCTCTGTAGTAATATAACCTCATTCTAGGGCTCATACCATTGTTTGTAAATGTCTTTATAATTTCACTAACCACATATGTTTCAAATATAGCACCGTTATATGCACTTTTTTCTAATGTTTCTGCATTTAAGTAACCTGTTAAATAACAAGCAAGTCCTGTATCCATAAAATATATCTTTGGCCTTTTTATTGCTTTTTTAACATTATTATTAGAATACGCCTGTAACATGTATATAAGATTTGTGTTTTTAAGAATAGACATCCACTCATCAACCGTTTTGCTATCTACTCCAACATCTGTTGCTATATCACTCACGTTATATTCTTGAGCTGTTCTTGCCGCAACGGAAGATATAAACCTCAAAAACTTATTCTCGTCTTTTATATTTATAAGTTGCCTTACATCTCTTTCCATATATGTTCTAATATATGCTTCATAGAAAGCCGTTGTTTTTTCAAAGTTAACTTTCCCATTTACAACTTCTGGATAGCTACCGTTTAATATTCTTTCATATAATTTTATTGTAGATAATTTTTTTACTTTTTCTTTTTGTTTTAGTAATTTAATGTCTGGAATAAATATGCTTTCTTCTACCCCCTCTAGTTCTCTCGTAGTAAAACCATATAAGTCTAGTATCCCAATTCTACCAGCTAGTGATTCACTAACACTTTCCATAGTTTGAAATACTTGTGAACCAGTTAAAAAATACATAGTTTCTATTTCTTTACCGTCACCAAACATAGCATTTTTTCTTGCCTCATCCACTTTTATTTTTATATAAGATAATAAATTTGGAGCATATTGAAACTCGTCTATTATTACAGGAGCCTCATACGTCCTTAAAAACAATTCAGGATCTTCGACTGCTTGTTGCCTTATAAGCAAATTATCTAAAGTTACATAATTTATTTTTTTATTAGAAGTATTTGCAAAATAATTAAGCAATGTTGTTTTTCCTACTTGTCTTGGCCCTGTTATCATTATAACAGGGAATTTAGCTATCAACGAATTCAAACTTTTTTCTATTGTTCTTGCTCTGTATTTTTCCATACCAACACCTCAATATAAGTTTAACACAAAAGAAAAACTTTGTCTAGTAGTTTTAGAGAAATCTGGAGTTGCGGTCTAAATTTTTCTAAAGTATTTTTCTTTTTTACATTCTCTTTTACTTTTCAATTTTACTTTCATCTTTACTTTTTGCTTTATTCTAATACGGCAACGTGAAACTGCTTGTTTTCCATGTTCCCCACGATTTCTCTATTTCATATACAAATGACATTGTATATGTTTCACGTGTTTCTAAATCTATAAAATAGTTGCAAACCACTTCTGCTTGTATCTTGTGAGATGTTATTTCTTTAATCTTGATTGAATTTAATCCTGCATAAAATACGTCTTTTCCTCTGTTTACGTCTAATATGTAGAGTGCACCGTCAATGTCCTTATACATTAATTCTTGTTTTTCTAATAGCTCCTTTGTGAAATCTTTTGTACACACTCTTTCAATATATTCTTTTAAATCAGCATATGTCTGCATGCTTTCCGTCATTGATTTACAAAAAGTATAACCATTTTGTTCTACACATTCATCACCTATTTCTATCCACTCTGTTCCAATTAGCACTTTTGCTATTTTTTCCATCGTGTCGTTATACTTAGTTTCTACAATAACTTGTGCTTTTTCCGAGGACATAGGACGTGTAAATATAACTACTAAAGCAATCACACATAGCACGCCAAAAAGCATCCCTATTTCAATTTTCGTTATTTTTTTCTTGTCTATCTTTATTTTACCCTTTTTCATTTTTTAACCTTACCATGTATATTTCTTGTATTTTTTAAGGTAATTTACATCTTTTAATACCAAATACATTCTTCTTTTTAAGCTTTTATCCTTACCATATTTTAATGGATTTACAACTTTCTTTTCATTAAATAGCTTCAATGCCTCTTCTTTTAGCGGTTCACTTGTAACATACTTTTTAACAACACTTTTTGGTACAAAACCTACTGCAACTTCGTCTTTTATAAAAGTACAAGGCCTATCTTTTGCTTTATTATATATTACGTCATCTATTAGTTGCTTTACCAAATTATGTCCAGCTGCCGCTAAATAGTAACTAGACCTAGCTTGCCTTGGATTTATTTCTAGCACTTTATATTTTTTATCTCTGTAATCGTATTTCAAATCAAACTCAGCAAACCCTTGGTAACCAATTCGTTCCATGAACTTCTTTAAATTATTTACCACTTTATCATTAAAACCATGTTCATTAAAACCATTTACAAGCAATGTACAGTTACCAATTCCGCCTGGATTTCTTTCTTGAAGCCCGATTTGCGCAAAAGTCATTAACTTAACTTTCTTATCTTTTCCACAATAGAACACGGAGTCAAACAAAGCGCAGTCGTCTCCAGGAATAAATTCCTGAATTACAATCTTACTTTTATATCCCGCCACCTTAATTTTCTTTACAATTTCCAGTAATTCTTCCTTTGATTTTGCTTTAAACACTTTATACTTCCCATCAAAGTGGCATTTGTGATACTCTATGTTATTACCGGGTTTTACAACTAAAGGAAACTGCAATTTTGAAATTTTCTCTTCATTCACTTCATTGTCTTTTTCACAATTATATATATATGTTCTAGGTATATCAAACTCACAATTTTGAAATTCTTCATAGAAAGTATCTTTTACCAAAACTTTATTTAATATTTCCAAACTTGGATAATTATGTACATATTTTTTATTTAGTTTATCTTTATTTTCAACTATAAGCCTAACTAATTCGTCACTAGTTCCTATAATCAAAATTTTTGAACTTTCTATTGTCTTGGCATAATCATTCAATGTTTTCACAAACACATTGCTTTCTTCAAAATTATCTACTTGTCTAAAGTTGACTATTGTACTATACGAAACAACTCCCAACTCTGATTTACTTATAACATCGACCTTTTCATTATATAATTCATGATAGCAACGCGCCATATAATACGTATTAAAATCACTTCCTAATATCAATACTTTAAAATCTTTAGTCTTATTCACTTGTATTTACCTCGCTTTTTTCAACGTATATTCTAGGAATCTCTTTTGCTACAGTTGCTACTACAATATATCTATTAACTCCTAAATAATCTGCGACATATTTTGCATCAGCCTTGCCACCAATTAGCGTAACTGTGTCTCCTACTTTTACAGTATCGTCCACAGCAACACTTAACATGCACATGTTTACAGTTCCTACTATCTTATATAGCTTTCCTTTTATATCTACACATCTTCCTGTATTTTTTACGCCTATTCCGTCTGCATAACCTACTGGCACAGTAGCTACAAGCATATCTTTATCTGCTCTAAAGCTTTCTCCATACCCAACTATTTCGCCTTTTTCCACCTTTTTAATTTGTATAATTTCACTTTTTAAAGAAAAAGCAGGCTTAACATCTGGCACATCGTTATATATACAACTAGCTATGTTTTTATTCTGCCTTTTGCCATTTAACAACCAGTTCTTTAATTTTGCTTTTAAAGAATTAGAATTATCTGAAAATTTATTTACATATCCATACATAGAAATTCCAAGTCTAACTCCATTTGCCTCTGGTATTTTTTGATGATTTACAATGTTTTGACCTCTTGCCAAATGGACCATTTTAATCCTATTTAAGTCTATTTCACGTGTTAACGTACGAAAACGCATAAGTTGGTTATTCCACTCGTTATCATAAACTCCAAGTGTACCAAAATGTGTATAAATCCCCTCTAGTTCCACATTTTCATCAGCTAAAAGTGTGTTATATACATCTGTTACATCACCCGCATATTTTAAGCCAAGTCGATTCATACCAGTATCTAGCTTAATATGTATTTTAAGCTTACCATTAAACTCTGCACTTTGTAACCTTTCAAAATATTCATATGAATGCAGTGTTACACTAACTCCATTATCTATTGCCATTTGTAAATCTTCAGTATCTATAGGCTCTAAACATAGTATTGGCGTATTTTTATCATATATACGCACCTCTAGCGCTTCTTCTAATGAAGAAACCGCTAAAAAGTTTATTCCTGCTTCCACAATATACTTAACAACTTCCGCGCCATGTCCATAAGCGTTACCTTTTACTACTCCTATATACCATTTATATCCGCTATACTTAGATATAATGTTTTTGACATTCGATTTCATTGCATTAACATCTACTTCAACATAAGTTTTTCTATACATAATACCACCACAATTTCAAATATTTTATCATAGGAAGCTTATGTAGTCAATTTTAAACATTTTATTTTATGTGTATTTTTAAAATTATATCCTAAGTTTGTGGGTACATAACCCAATTTCATTTTAAAACTTCTAATTTAATTATATGATTTATAAATAGGTGCGAACAATGCAAAACATGCACTACTCACACCTATACTCTTTCAAATTTACTACAATTATTTTGGCAATACTCTAGATATCACCATTTTATCTAAGTCAAATTCATTTTTAATATACTCATTTACTTCTCTTAACGTAATATTACCTAATATATTTGAAGCTTCAAACACATCTGTATCTTCAATTATGCTGTCTATAATTTCACGTGATACTTGCATTGTGCTTTCTGAGTTATATACTTCTCTACCAATTTTTTTGTTTATTATAATATTAAACAATTCTTCACTTATTCCGTCTTTTTTTAGCTTATCTAGTTCTTTTATAAACTTTTCTTCGCATTCTTTATATTTTAATGATTGGAAGAATACTAAAGTATGCGAAAAATCTCTACCAGATTCATATGTCATATACATTGGTTCTGTAATAAGGTTTTCGTTATACATATCTTCATAAAAGTCAGATAAATCACTAAAAGCAGCTTCGTTTATTATTTCCGTTATAACTGCGTCACGAATATTTTGTATTCCTTCTTTTTTACCAGACTTAAAACCGATACACACATTAGGCATAAATATATCTAGTTTTTTCTCAATTTCTTTTTGGGCAACATTCTCTGGTTCTTCTGGATAAAACCTTTGTGGTTCCTCACTTCTTAATTTGTTTGTTTTACTATGGCTTTCTTGGATAACTTTTAAAGTTTTTTCTATATCCACATCACCAATTATTATTACAAACATATTCTTAGGGTTATAAAAGGTATTGTAACAGCTATACAATTCTTCTTTGTTTATTGAATAAACACTTTCCACTGTTCCACCTATATCTATGTTTAATGGATAGTTATTATATAGCGCTCTCATTACGTTATAATACACAACGGAATCTGGTGAATCGTCATACATATTTAACTCTTGCTCTATTATTCCTTTTTCTTTTTCAACATTTTCGTCTGTGAAATATGGTGTTGTTATAAAGTCAAAAAGAGTTTGCAAACATTCTTCAAACTTATCATTTGTTTCAAAGAAATATACTGTATGGTCGTATGACGTATACGCATTTGAACTAACTCCCATTTTAGCAAACATGTCTAAAGCATTTCCACCCTCTTGTTCAAAAAGCTTATGCTCTAAAAAGTGTGCTATTCCGTCAGGAACACGTTTTCTTTTTTTATCTACTATATCAAAAAAATCTGTGTCTATTGAGCCATAGTGTGTTCCATACATTCCAACTTTTTTTGTGAAGCCTTTCTTAGGACAGATATACACTTTTAACCCATCGTCCAGCTCACACTTATACACTTTTTCCCCAGTTATTTTATTTGTGTATGTTTTACTCACCTTGCTCACCTCCTAGACAGAAAATGCTATCTGTATACACTTTACTTGCTATATTCATAACATCTTCTTTAGTTACTTTACGAATGTTTTCAATCATTTCGTCAATTTCCACTTTTCTTCCAAAGAACAATTCATTTGCAAATAACATACGTGAAAGCTCTTCTTTACTATCATTCATAGATTTTAAAGTCGCTATTAAAGTATCTACAGACGCAGTATATTGAACATCTGAAAAATCTCCTTTTCTCATTATTTCAAATTGTTCTAACATAATAGCTTTGGCTTTATCATAATTTTTAGGTTCTATTCCTGCAAATATGTTTATAGTTTGACGCTGTCTATTATACATAGACTTTGCAAAATATGCTAAGCTATTTTTCTCACGTACGTTTTGGAACATAAGTGAAGCGGGATTTCCACCAAGAAGCTCGTTATATACCAATATGCTATACATATCTTCTTTTTTCACATCGCATATTTTAGCTCCTATAGTTAACACGCTTTGTGAAATTTGTTGTGTTTCAATTTTTTCTTTCACATTTTCTGGGACCGAATATTTATCTAATGTAGTAATAATTTTACCTGGCACGTCTTTTTTAAACATAATTAATAAATCTGTATAAATTTGACTTGCTAATTCTTCATGTCCTTTAATTCCGCCAACTACATTTATTACTATTTCAGAGTTTTTCATAACCTCGTTATAATGAGCAGTTAATTCCTGAGCAGTTATATTCTTTATTACGCTTACGTCTCCAAGCACGGAACACGCATAATCTTCGCCCTCAAACATCATTTTATTTAGATTCTCTAATGCGTATTTTTTCTTGTTATCTTTTTCGCTTTCTATTCTCTCAATCAAATTATCTTTTTCTCTCTCGACTGTAGCTTTATCTAAAACACCATCAATTAGAGCTGGGTTTGTTATATAATCTACTAAAAACTCAACTACTTCAGAAAAGTCTATTCTTCCTGAATTTATATATTCAAAATCTACTTTCAAATTCAAATAATCTTTAAATTTATCTGTAGAAATATCCATACATGCGTTATACATATGTGCTAACTTTCTATTTATCTCTTTTTCTGTTGGGTATGTGTTATTTCCTTTTTTTAGAACACATGCTAAAAGAGCATTCTTGCTCATGCTTTCAGCGCTCATTGGCATCAAAAAGTTTATATTTACAAAAACACTCTTAAATTTATCTATATTAACTAAATTGATATTATTCATTGTTACTCCTTATATCTCATTTAATTTTTGCTTTACTATATCGCTTACAAGTTTTCCATCTGCTTTGCCTGCAGTTTTTTCTCTTAAAGCGCCCATTACGCGTCCCATATCTTTTGGACCAGCTGCGCCTACTGTTTGTATTGTCTCTACAACTAAAGCTTCAACTTCTTCCTTAGATAATTGTTTTGGAAGATATACACTTAAAATTTCTATCTCTTTTTTAATTTGATTTACTAAATCATCTCTTCCACCCTTTTCAAAATCTACAATACTCTCTTGACGTTTTTTAACTTCTTTTGCAACAATTACTTGCATTTCAGGCTCGCTTAATTCCTTTTGCGTGTCCTTTTCAACTTGCAATATTGCAGCTCTAAGCATTGTTATTGTATCTTTTTTTAATGTATCTTTTGCTTTCATTGCCTCTTTCAACTCTTTTAATAATTCTTCTTTCAAATTCATAATTTATTCCTCCTTAATTACTATATATTATTTATCTTAACTTATTATATTAACTAGCCTAATTTTCTTCTTTTTCAGATTTAGTTTGTTCTATCATTGTACGCTTCCTTGAATTTATATTAGAAACTATATATCCAATAACCCATATAAGCAAAACAATTATAGAAAAAAGTACTACTTTTATAACCTTTCCCGAAACAAGCGTTACAGCAATTATTCCAAGCACACTTGTTAAAGTATATAAAATTAAAACTACTTGTTTTTGCGAAAAACCACGTTTTAGCAATCTATGATGTATATGACCTTTATCCGGAGTAGTTATCCATTGATGATGTATTAATCTTCTAACAATTACAAATAACATATCAAAAACAGGAACGCCCACAACAATAAGTGGTGCGACTATCGCAAGAACTGTATAACCTTTTGCCATGCCTATTATTGAAATAGTAGCCAAAGTATATCCCAAAAAATTTGAACCCGTATCTCCCATAAATGTTTTAGCTGGGTTAAAATTATATGGTAAAAAACCTACTGTTGAACCTACTAGCGCTATTGCTATAACTATAGCTTCCATAGGTGCACCATTAATCGCAAATATCATAAGAAGAGACACGCTTGCTATAGCAGATATTCCGGCAGCTAGTCCATCAAGCCCATCAATCAAATTAACTGCAATTGATATTCCCAATACCCACAGAAGCGTAATTGGAAAAGACCATATTCCAAAATCAATCATTTCTGGATAAATAAACGGTATTTTAATTCCAGCAATACTTATTCCAAACACATATATTACCGTTCCTGCAAGAAGTTGAAATAAAAATTTATATAGTGGTCTTAAATTTTTTAAGTCATCTACAAAACCCATAACAACTATTATTATTCCACCCAAAATATATCCTAGATATCTTTTGTCTACAGTGTTTTCTGTAAATAACGTTATTAAAAAATATACCAGCAAACTTGCCGCCATTCCAGCTATTATTGCTATTCCTCCTACTCTGGGAGTGGGCACTTTGTGCACTCGTCTATTATCTTCTTTTGGATTGTCAATTATATTAAATTTTTTTGCAAATTTTATTGAAAGTGGAACAACAAGATAAGTAACTGCGAAAGCTATTATTAGTATTGATATATATATTAAGTTTTCCACATTAGCCTCCTTCTTCTAGCAAATCTTTAACTAGATTGTCTACGCAATTTGCAATCTCTGTTGCACAGTTTTTATATACTTCCAAACTCAGTCCCCATGGATCGTCTATATTCATATATCCAGATATATTTGGCCTCATATATTTCTTTAACAGTTCTACCCTATCCGCTACCTCTGGTGCTATTTCACAAACCTCTCTTTTATGCTCATTTGTCATAACAAAAATCTTATCAAACTGTTTCAAATCAAATTCATATATGCTTCTAGCTCTATGTTTTTCTAAATTGGCTCCATAGTTCGCAATAACCTGTTTGGCATATCTTGTTGCCATGTCACCTACTTCAGCTTCTATCCCACAAGAAAAAACTTCAAACTTATCTTCAATCTCATATTTTTTTAATAAATACTTTAAGTATGCATCCGCCATTGCACTTCTACAAATATTGCCTGTACACACAAATATTATTCTTAACAATTATTCTCACCTTTACACGTTACAAATATTATCACAGAAAACGCAATATGTCAATATACGCATTCAGGACATATGAATATTCTGTGATATGATCACCCTGTAAAATTATTCTATGAAAAGTTCACC
>CAYZTN010000002.1:0-46582 GCA_964481385.1 uncultured Clostridium sp.
TATTAAATTTTGATTACAGTAATGTTACAAGCCATATCAGCTGTGAATAGTAACTTTTTTGTAAACATTGTAGCATTTTTTGTAAACATAATATTGACTTTACATAAAATGTGTGTTATAATTTAAAATGTAGTTGGGAATAATTACTATTCAAAGAGAGGAGTATTATTATGTATTACGAAAATAAGAGAACTTTTTATTTAAAACAGTATGGTCCAGCAATTGTACTTGTGTTTATAGCACTGATACTTATAGGGACTGGTATATATATAGCATTTAAACCGAATTCGAACGATATTATTGCTAATAACGATCCTTCTGAAATAGTAAACAGCTATGTATTGTCAGATCAAGCATATGAAGGTAAAGTGATATCAACAAATGGTTTAGGTATTACGGTTGAGGCAAATGGTATAACATCTGAAGTATATTTGATTGGAGTAAGACAAAGTAAATACAATCAAGAGCTAAGTAATCAAATATCAAAAGATTTAGTAAATAAAACGGTGACTGTTGATTTTGATAGTGTTAAGCTAGAAAATGACAAAGTGTATGCTTATATTTATATAGACGGAACTTTGTATAATGAGACATTGCTTGCACAGGGACAAGCGGAGTTAAGACCAGAAAGACAAAATATAAATAAGTTAGATATTTTGCTTGCGGCAGAACTCGAAGCTCAACATAATGGTATTGGTATTTGGGAATATTAAATTTGAATGCTGACTAGAGAAAACTTTAGTTTTCATATATAACCTCTTATAATCGCTTCTATCTCAAAGATAGGGGCGACTTTTTTGTGTGATTTACTTCACAAAAAAGTTTGTATATGTTATACTATATATGCAAAAACGAACTGAAAGGATATCAAATGAAAGAAAATGAAAGAAAAAATTTCAAAATTATATAAATCTCGCGTAGTAGAAATGATTTTAATATTATTTCCTGTTATAGAGATGATAACTTCAATATTAAGAAGAAATACGGATTTATTTATATCTCCGGGTATTATTTATAAAGCATTATTTATAATTTATGCATTGGTATATTTAGTTATAATGTCTACTAAGAATAGAAAACATATATGCATACTCATTTCAACTGTACTGGCATTTTGTATAATCCATGTATGTGTAATAGGCGTAAATACGATTACTATAAGCAATTTAGCTAAACTTTTAACATTTTTAATTTCGGTTATGTTTATATATTATTATACAAAAGATGGAAACAAAGTAGAGATAAAAGCGATTGTATATTGTACCTTGATATATTGCGCACTGGTAAAATTTGCGGAATTAACTGGGACAAGCCAAGCAACATATAGAGGAGACTTAAGTTTAGGAACAAAAGGGTGGTTCTATTCAGGAAACGAACTAAGTGCAATACTTTCAATAACGCTTCCTATAACGATTATGTATGTTACCACGAATATAAGTTATGTAGGGATTACAACTTTATTTTTACAAATACATACATTACTCTCAATAGGGACAAAAACCTCTTTAGTTTCAACCATATTAATAGAAGTTACATTGTTTATATTAGCTATAATTTGGAGTATAAGAGAAAAAAGCAAAACAAACTATATTCTAGTATGCATTTTGTTTATATCAACAGTATTTACAATATGTATAATGCCTAACACAGCGTCCTATAAATTCTTTGCTATTCGAATTGAAGAAAATACTAAACCAACAACTCCAACGGAAGATAATATTGACGATAGTGAGATTGATGCGGATACGCTAACAGATTTTACCAGCTTAATATTAAATGGAAGACAAGACTTTTTAAAGGCTCAAAAAGTGTTATATTCCAACACTAACACGTTAGAAAAGTTGTTTGGAACAAAATATGAAAATAGGCTAGGATATATGGATAATGGACAAATTAAAACGATCGAAATAGATATATATGACATTATAATAAGCTATGGTATGCTTGGAACAATGTTATTTTATTTTCCTATATTGCTTTGTATATTTTCATACATATTTGAGTTGAAAAATCAATCTAAAAAGAATACTCATAGTAGTGTATTTTTAATTTTGGTATTAATTATAGCTCTAGGAATTTCTTGCATAGCCGGTCATGTGTTAACTTCTTCTACAATAGAAATATTTGTCGCATATATAATAGGGGAATTGTTTTTAGAAAACAGGAAGCGAGTGAAGATAGATTAAATGAAGGATAAAAAAAGATTGTTTATAAACATAATAGCGACGGTTATGTCTTTTGCAGTTAACATGGGAATAAGCTTTTTCTTAACACCATATGTAGTAAAATATATTGGTGTTGAGTCAAATGGCTTTGTAGGACTAGCTAATAACTTCGTGTCTTATGCACAGTTATTTACAGTTGCATTAAACTCAATGGCAGGTAGGTTTATAACTATAAAAATACATCAAGATGATGATGAAGGAGCGAGTAGATATTTTTCTTCAGTTATAATTGCAAATATACTAATTTCAGTGTTATTAACATTAGTTTTTGGTGCTGTAATTTTATTTATAGACAAGTTGTTTGATGTACCAACGGCACTTATAGGTGACGTAAGGCTTTTATGGGCATTTATATTTGCTAACTTTATATTAAGCGTCTACACTTCTATATTTAGTACAGCAACGTTTGTAAAAGAAAGACTAGACCTATCTTCAATAGCAAATATAATAGGCTATACACTTCGAGCATTAGTTTTAATAATATTCTATATTTTAACTAAATCTACGGTTGTATGGTATATGGGGCTTGCGACATTTTGCTCAGGTGCCTGTCTCCTTATAATACACTCTATATTTAAGAAAAAACTACTACCTAATTTGAAGTTTTCAAAAGATAAGTTTGACTTTAAAGCTATTAAAGAGTTAATTGCTTCAGGTATTTGGAATACTATTACAAAACTTAGCTCAATATTATCTAGTGGAATGGACTTGCTAATATCTAATATATTTGTTAGTGCAACTGCTATGGGAGTACTATCGCTTACTAAATCTATTCCAACAAATTTACTAGCTTTCTTTGCTTCAATAGGCTATGTATTTGCACCACAAATAACTATAAACTATGCAAAGAAGGACTATGAAGAAATAAAAAGACAAGTAATTTATGCTATAAGGTTACTTTCTATGTTTTCAAGTGTAGTTCTTGGAATACTATTTGCATTTGGTAAAGATTTCTATGCTTTATGGCAACCTACACAAGATAGTTCAGTGTTATACATCTTAACTATAATATCTTGTCTGCAATATGTATTTTGTATGCCACTAGAACCGTTATATAACATATTTACAGCAACGAACAAAATAAAAGCATCATCTATTGCTTTAATTTTGTCTAGCGGTTTAACTGTACTTACCGTTTTTATATCATTAAATTTTGCTACAACAGATATGGCAAAGCTTATGATTATTGCAGGAACAAGTACAGTTATGGAAATAATAAGGGTGCTAGTATTTTTACCTATGTATGGTGCAAAGTGTATTAAAGCTAAAAAAAGTACATTCTATCCAATAATACTAAAAAACACAATATCTTTTCTAGTTATAACTGCAATTGGTTTTGGAATAAAGAGCGTGTACTCTGTAACTGGTTGGGGAAGTTTATGTATTGCAGCAGTTATTCTTGGAGTTGTAGGGTTAGGAATTAATATGGTCTTTTTATTAAATAAAGAAGATAGAAAAAGATTTTTTACTAAGATTAAAAGCAAATTAAAAAAGCAAGGAGCGTAAATGTATGGGAAATATACCTAAGACAATTCATTATTGTTGGTTTGGCAGAGGACAAATGCCAGAAGATGCTAAAAAATGTATAGAAAGCTGGAAGAAATATTGTCCAGATTATACAATAAAAGAATGGAACGAAGATAATTTCAATATCACAAGTAATGCATATGTTAAAGAAGCATATGAGGCAAGAAAATTTGCTTTTGTAACAGACTATGTAAGACTGTATGCTTTGTATACAGAAGGCGGAATATATATGGATACTGATGTTGAAGTATTAAAACCACTAGATGAATTTTTAAATTGTCACGCATTTTCTAGTTTTGAAAACAACAATTCAATTCCTACTGGGCTTATGGCGTCAGAAAAGGGTGGAACTTGGGTAAAAAAGCTTCTTGACGAATATACTGATTTACACTTTTTAATGCCAGATGGTTCACTAGATACCACTACTAATGTTGTTCGAATAACTAATTTAACAGAGAAAGAATATGGATTAAAAAGAGTATCTTCTTATCAAGATTTAGGAGATGTTACTCTTTATCCACACGAATATTTTTGCCCTAAAGATTGGCAAACTGGTAAAATAAACCTTACTGAGCACAGTTTTGCTATACACCATTTTAAAGGGTCTTGGCATTCAGAAAAGGAAAAAATAATAACAGAAGAAAGATTAGCATATGTTAAAAAATACGGTGAAGAAAAAGGAATTGAAAAGTTTAATAAAAGGCAAAGACTAAAAAGAAGAATTGCATATATAATTCATCCTGGAAAGTTTGCTAGTAAAATTAAACAAAAGTTAAATAAGAATAAATAAGGAGTTTGTGTTTCGTGAAATTTAGTATAATAATACCTGTATACAATACAGAAAAGTATTTGAATAAATGTATAGATAGCGTGCTTAATCAGTCATATAGCGATTTCGAAATGATTATAGTAAATGATGGTTCTAAAGATAATTCTCAAAGCATAATAGACGAATATTTAAAAAATAACGCTAGAATAAAATCATATATAAAAGAAAATGGAGGACTAAGTGACGCTAGAAATTTTGGAGTAACAAAAGCCAATGGCGAATATCTTTTGTTTTTAGATTCGGACGATTATATTGGTGAAGACTTATTACTTAATTTAAATGATATAATAACAGACGAAGATATTGTAAGATATAATATTAGATTAGTAGACGAAAATTATAACGAAATACGCAGAGGTAAAGAGTATGAAACAAAGAAGTATGTTGGTTTTAAAGACCTCTTTAATATTGAATATTTTCAACCAGTATGTTGTTCGGCATATAGGACTAAGTTTTGGAAAGAACATAATTTTGAGTTTGCTGAAGGACGAATACATGAAGATTTTGGTATGACACCATATGTAGTGTTAGTTGCTTCAAAAAGAACGTTATTAAACTATTATGGATACAATTACTTTCAACGTCCTGGAAGTATAATGAATGGTGGCCAGAATGCTACAAAAAGAGCAAATGATATGTTATATCACTTTGATACATTAACAGCTAATATAACTAAACTAAAAGGTATAGATAAGTCAGATAAAGCCTTAGTATTAAGCTATATTACAAACAATGTAATAAGCATGGTAACTTTTTTGAATGGCAAAGATAAAGCACAATTTATATCTGAATTAGAGAAAAGAAAAGTTGCGAAATATATGTTATCAGACACTTTTAATAGGAAGATAAAAAAGATAGTTGCTACTATTTCACTCAAAGCATATATAAAAATTAGATTTAGATAATTGGGGGAAAACATGCCTAAGGTAAGTATAATTGTTCCTGTGTATAACACAGAAAAATATTTAAAGAAATGCTTAGATAGCTTGCTTAATCAAACACTGGAAGATATAGAAATAATAATTGTAAACGATGGCTCAACAGATAATTCACAGGAAGTAATTGACGAGTATACAAAAAAAGATACTAGAGTAAAATCATATGTTAAACAAAATGGCGGTCAAGGCTCTGCTAGAAATTTAGGACTTGAAAAAGCTACTGGAGAATATATTGGTTACATAGACAGTGACGACTTTATAGATATTCATATGTACGAAGATATGTATAACAAGGCTGTCACAGACAATAGTGATATTGTAAATGTTGGCTATTATATTTATTCAGAAACAGGAAATGTAACAAAAGAACAGGTGTTTAAGAGAGGTGTAACAACAAATATTAGCAATACACCAGAAGTTTTATTCGATAACACTGCAGTTACAAATAAACTATTTAAGGCAAGTCTATTAAAAAACAACGATATACAATTTAGAGTTAAAAAATGGTATGAAGATTTTGACTTTGTTATAAAAACAATATGTTTTGCCTCAAATATTTCTGTTATAGAAAAACCGTATTATTATTATTTACAACGTACTGGTTCTACTATGAACAATTCAAATATATCTAGAAACCTTGAAATACTAGAAGCAATGGACGAGATAATAGTCTTTTGTAAGGAACAAGGTATATATGATAAGTTTGCAGAACAGTTAGAGTTTTTGGCAGTACAACATATATACTTACCTACAAATGTACGTATAATACGAGCAAATGTTAGCTGGGCAGAAAAGATAAAAGTAATAGACAAAATAAACAAATATATGGACGAACATTTCAAGAACTATAAAAACAACAAGTATAACAACGTAATACTTACCAAAAAGAAACAAACTATATTAAAAATGATTAAACTTAAAGCATATTGGATAGTATGGTTATGTTTTAAAGTTCGAGATGTTTTTAGAAGATGAAAATTAAAGGAGAAGTCAATGAGAAAAATTTTGAATAAACTATATAGCGAGAATGCCTTAAGACTATTACTTATATTATTTCCTTTTGTTGAGTTAGCAAGTATCAGTATAATAAAATTCAATTTTAGCATAACACCAGTTAAAATATACAAATTGTTTTTACTATTTTACACTGTATTTTATATGATATTTATAGATAAAAAGTCTAGAAAGCTTTCTTATCCGCTTATAGGTACTCTTGGAATTTATGCTATTTGCAATATTGTTTTTACAGTAGAAAGCGTCAGTATTGCTGATATATATATTAAAGCTACGGAACTTTGTGGATTTGTAGCTTTTCCAATATATACATTGTTTTTTATAACTTATGTTAAAAATGGAAATAAAATATCTGTTAAAACACTCATAACAGTTGCTGCTATATATAGCTTAGTTATATTTATAGCAGATATTACAGGAACAGCTTTTGCAAGCAGATATAATTCAAACTATGGAAAAAAAGGTTGGTTTTATTCTGTTAATGAAATAGGCGAGTTACTTACTATATTATACCCTATTGTTGTATACAGCCTTATAACAACACCTTCAATAAGCAGAGGCGTAAGTGTATTTCTTTCTACATATGCTTTGCTTAATATTGGCACAAAAGCGTCACTTTTTGGAGTTGTTGGTACAGTTATATTCTTTGTTATATTTGCCATGTATTCTAAATTTGTTAGAAAAGTTAATGTGAAGAATATATTGTCAGTGTGTCTAATATTACTTGTAACAATTATACCGTTATTACCGCTTACTCCTACATATAAGTATATGAAAGCGAGTTACTCTACTTCGGATGAAGACGGACAATTACTATTTTCAGGTAGACAACATAAATTAGAAAGACAGTGGGATAACTACAATAATTCCTCTTTAATAAACAAGCTATTTGGAATTAAAGAAAGCTTAAAAGAAGTAGGTGAAGGCGAAAAGTATTTTATAGTAGAACGTGATTTCCACGATACGCTATTTAATTATGGTATTGTAGGACTTGCAATATATATTGCCGTATTACTTATAGTATTAGTACCTTTTGGTATATACATATTAAAGGATATAAAGAAAAACTGCAGTATACATAACTATACATTGATTTTGAGTGCTGGCTTAGTTTTAGTGGCTGCATATATATCTGGTCATACGTTATCCTCTTTAGCCGTATCGCTATTTGTTGGTGTAATATTATCTAAAGTATATGCTGCAAATCACAAAATACAGGAAGGTAACTCAAAACAAACTGTTATGTTTATATGTAGCGTAGGTGGACATTTAACTCAAATGTTACAGATTAAAAAGATATTTAATAACTACGATTATGTGTTAATAACCGAAAAAACAGACGTTACTAAGAATATGAAAGAAAAATACAACATGAAGTATTTGGTACATGGAACAAGAAAATACATGTTTAAATATCTGTTTATTGAGCTATACAACGTGTTAAAATCTATTGTATACTTCTTTTACTATTCACCAGAAGTAATTGTAACTACTGGAACACATACCGCTGTACCAATGTGCTTTATAGCAAAAATCTTTGGTAGAAAAGTTGTGTTTATAGAAAGCTTTGCAAAACGCACTACTCCAACTAAGTCAGGTAAGTTGGTATATAAAATAGCAGATACATTTGTTGTACAATGGGATAGCTTAAAAGAAGTTTATCCAAAAGCAGAGGTTTGGGGGTGGATATATTGATACTAGTCACACTTGGAACACAGTTTGAGCCTTTTGAGAGATTATTAAAAGAAATAGAAAAATTGGATTTATCTGAAGAAGTTATAGTGCAAGCAGGTCATACTAAGTTTGAAAGTAGTAAAATGAAAATATTAGACTTTATACCGTATGAAGAAATGAATGAGCTAGTAGACAAAGCACGCATAATTATCACACACGGTGGAACTGGCTCAATAGTAGAGCCACTAAAAAAAGGTAAAGTTATAATAGGATGTGCAAGACTTGAGAAGTATGGTGAGCATGTAGATGACCACCAAACAGAGCTTGTATCAATATTTTCTGAGCAAGGATATATATTAGAATTAAAAGATGGAGAGAACTTAAACGAAGTACTTAAAAAAGCTGAAAAGTTTGTACCTAAAAAGTATGAAAGTAATACAGATAACTTTATTAAAATGCTACAAACCAGAATTGATGAATATTTGATTAAAGAGGAGTAAATACAAATGAAGTTTAAAGACAAAGTATTAAAAGGAAGTACTACCACTCTTCCTAAGCTATTTATATGTACTCCTAGAATATCTGTAGGTGGAATGGAAAGAGCATATATAAATATGCTTAATATGAGTAATATTACAAAAAACTATGAAGTATGGGCATATGTGGGATATGTAAAAGATAAAGAATACTTAAAGGATATTCCAGAGAATGTTCATTTGCATGTTGTATGCAAGAATAAGTGGGTTACAAAAAACAAAATTAAAGCGGTATTTAGTATGTTAAAAGATAGTTTAACTATGCCGAAATTTAGTAAAGCAATTTGTTTTGGACATAACAATATGTTTTTATCTTTACTTACAAGACGTGCAAGTAGTGATAATGTCATATTTGTACATGCAGATTTAGATAGCAGAACTACTAAAGAATTAAGACAGATGAAACGCACTATTAAGTTTGAAAGCTTTAAGAAGGTAGTTTGTGTATCCAATAAAGTGGCAGACAGCTTCAAAAAGCATTTTTCAAATAAAGACGTTTCGGTTATAAATAACTATATAGACGGAGAGAAAATACTTGCTGAGGCAAATGTACAATTTGAAGACGCAAACGATATGTCTAGCACACTTTCTTTTGTAAATATATGTAGACAAGAAGAAAAAAGCAAAAAGCTTACTCGTGTAATATATGCTGTACAAAGGTTAAAAGAAGAAGATTTTAATTTTAAACTATATCTAATAGGCGACGGACCAGATACTGCTATGTATAAGGCCTTGGTGGACAAACTAAATCTAAATGACTATATTGTATTTCTTGGACAAAAAACTAATCCTTATCCATATATTAAAAACTCTTCTGCTTTAGTATTTTGCTCAATATATGAAGGATATGGTATTGTATTAGACGAAGCAAGAGTGCTAAATACTCCGTTTATATCTACTGATGTAGCTGACGCCTCCCTTATTGCTTCTAAGGGATACGGTATTGTTTGTGCTAATTCAGAAGAAGGAATATATAACGGTATGAAGCAGTTTATTAAAGAGGGATACGAAATTAAAGTTCCTTTTGATTACACAAAGTTTAATGATAAAATAACAGATGGAATAGATAAATTATTGGAGGATAACAATGCATGAAGATAATTTAATTAAGAAGGCTTTTAAAGCCTTTATAGTAGGAGTAGGGAATATAAACGATGTATGGGCAAATAAAATTATGTATAAAGTCCATACAGGCAAAACACTTAACTTAGACAATCCTGTACTACTTAATGAAAAGCTAATGAAGCTAAAGTTAGAAGAATATAATAATGATCTGCTTGTTGTAAAATGTGCAGATAAGTATAGAGTTCACGAGTACGTTAAAGACTGTGGCTTAGAACATATTCTAAACCCTATTATAGCGGTATATGAGAAAGCTGAAGATATAGATTTTGATAAACTTCCAGATAAGTTTGCCTTAAAATGTAATCACGGTTGTGCCTTTAATATAATATGTACAGATAAGTCGAAACTTAATAAAGAGAAGACTGTTAAAACGCTAAATAAATGGCTTAAAAAGAAGTTTGGTAAAGAAACAAGGGAGTTACACTATCTTAAAATAAAGCCTGTAATTATTTGTGAGAAATACATTGAAACAAATGACGGAGCGCTGCCTAACGATTATAAGCTGTATTGTTTTAATGGCGAGCCAAAACTTGTACTTACATGTTCTGAAAGAGAAAAGGACTTAAAGCTTAACTTCTATGATTTGAATTGGAATGAGTTAATGTATGGCCACGATAAAAACAGAGCTACAAAGCCAATTGAGAAGCCTGAGTGCTTAGACCAAATGATAGAATATGCGAAGGTGTTATCTAAACCATTTAAATTTGTAAGAGTAGACTTCTACGACTTAAATGGCAAACCTTTATTTGGAGAGTTAACATTTACTCCAGCACGTTGTTCAGCTGCCTATTATAACGATGAGGGAGCAAAGGTGCTAGGGGATATGTTGGAAGTTTAATATAAAATATACATACTCTTTAGGGAAGTATCCTTAGAGGGTATTTTTATGTGCATTGTTGTTTTTATGTTTGACATAAATGTAAGGTCATGGTAAATTTAATACCAAATCTCAAAAGGAAGGGGTGAGAACACATGTTTAATAAGTATAAATATATGTATTTATTGCATACACAAAAGGAGCTTTACCAAAATATAGCTAAAAGAAAAGTGCATAAGCCAAGAAAAGTAAGAGATAAAGTATATATACTAAAAGTAAATAGAAGAATATCTAATTTAATTATTTGTTCAGTTGCTTTTACAATTCGTTCAATGTGGTATTATAGGGTAGAGGATATATCTGTATGGGAATATTTTGATAGAGAAGATTTTGATAAAACATATAACGATTTGAGATATTTAGTTTTATATTTAAATTGTAAAAATGAGAGTATATATAAAAATTATTCAAGTCTAACTTGTAGGTTAGATAAGAAAAAGACAAAAGATAAAGTTAGGAAAAGATAGTATGAAAGAGTATGAGTAATAGCATAATTCGAGTGGGAACAGGAGGCAAAAAGGTGTTTCAAGAGAATTATGCTATTTCGCAAAATAGATATTTTGTTATTTTCAGAGAAGAAACTATTGCAAATAAACCTCTTTTCTGATATTATATAGCTATCAGTACAAATTACAAACTGTTATATGGATAATACATATATTATATATTTACATATTTACATACATATTATTTTAATTATATAATTTATTATATATATTTCCGTATATTATTTGTATATTTGACGCTCTCTCTTGTGGTTTTACTCAAAATATTGAGATTTGCTTAAATTTGTATTTCAGCCTCTTTTTTCAGAGGTAAAACAATATGGCTCACTTTCTAAAAGTGTCTTAAAATCGATTCTAGAGCGTCGTTTTTTTGGAGGTTTTTATGAAAAAGACGGATTTTGAAGATGTTCCTGTTATTATGCAAGATTTCTTGAAAAATTACTTAACTGTGGCTAAAGGTCGTTCTGCATTAACTGTTAGTGAATATTATTATGACTTAAGAGACATTTTTAAGTTTATAAAACGAGATAAATTTAATATTAAAATTGATGATTACAAAGAATTAAATATTTCAGATTTAGATTTAGATTTTTTTAAATCTGTAACTACTGACGAACTTTACGAATATTTGTTTGCACATTCAAATAAATCAGTTTCTAGAGCTAGAAAAATTTCTTCAATGAAAACTTTTTTTAATTATTTATGTAATATTAAAAAAGTAATAGATAAAAATCCTTGTGTTGGTTTGGAAGGGCCAAAATTAGAAAGTAGATTACCAAAATATTTACAGCTAGACGAAGCCCTCTCTCTCCTACACTCAGTTTCTGGAGAATTTCAAGAGCGTGACACTGCTATCCTTACTATATTCTTAAACTGCGGCTTACGTTTATCTGAGCTTGTAAATATTAACCTATGTGATATTAAAGGAGATACCCTCACTATTATAGGTAAAGGAAATAAAGAACGTAGTATTTACTTAAATGACGCTTGTAAAAAAGCTATAAAAGAGTATTTAGTTGTTAGACCAGTAGATAAAGTAAAAGATAAAAATGCACTGTTTTTAAGCAAGCAAAACAAAAGAATTAGTCCTAGAATGGTAGAGCTTATGGTTAAAAAGTATATTCAGCTTGCAGGACTAGACACTAGAAAATATACTCCACATAAACTAAGACACACTGCAGCAACTCTTATGCACAAATATGGCAATGTTGATGTTTTAACGCTTCAGCAAATATTAGGACATGAAAGTATAGCTACTACTCAGATTTATACTCACATAGATCGTGAAGATGTAAAACAAGCTCTAGAAAGCAATCCATTAAACAAAATTTAGCAAATTTCAGCCATATATTTACATGGCGTTTTTTCGAAAACTGCCTTAAAATCGATTCTAGAACGTCATTTTTTGTGAAAAATAAGATAGGTTATGCAAAAATGGCCTATCTTTAGTTTTTTGTTATTCTTAGTATATTGGAACGAAAATTATATCTCCAACATATATAATTGAGTCTGTCATATTGTTTATCTCTTTTATATCATACATTATACGGTATACATCTGTATTATCTTCATCTACCATTTCATTTGCAATAGACCATAAAGTATCACCTGGCATTACAACAAGCTCTTTTGTTACAAATTCTTTCTTAGCCAATAGACTATTGAATATAAAATGTAATACCATAATAAATAGGAATAGTATAACTACATTTCTTAATAATAATTTTAAACTACGTTTTTTCATATATATCACCAAACCCTTGTTCTGGATATATTATACAGCAAGTACATTTGTTTGTCAACAATTTTATCTAAAAAATCGAATGTTCGTTTGTTTGTTTTATATGAAAGGACTACGGAATTGCTCCGTAGTCAATTTTTATTTAGAACTATATGCTTTGATAATAGCTTTTATTTCCAAGTAGTTTTTCCATCCAGTACCAGAAATCTTTTTCAATTTTTTATCAGAAATGCCGAATAACTTATCTATGGAATTAATATGTGCACTTTTAAGCGCATTATATGTGCTAACAGAAATAACAATGTTATCCATAAACAGGCGTACGTTTTCGGCTTGCCGTTTCGACATAAAGATTTCCATACCGGAAGAGGTACGCATATTTTTAATTGCTTTCAAGTACATTTTGCATAATTTATCACGCTCGTAATTTAGTTCTCTTGCAATAGCGCCATATGACTTTGGAGTATTTCCATCAAGGCCATATTTTAATATCAAAATTTTTCTTTCTAAAGGTTGCAAAGTATTTAGACCTCTCTTCATTGTCGCTATTTTTATTTTTTGACTTTTAGGAGAGCTGAAAAAAGAGTCTCCAACTAGCCGGCGTAAAAGATTTTCATATCCTATTCTTACTTCTGGAAGATAAGAAAGAGCATCTTCAAAACAACAATCATTCAAAAGCTTCGTTTTCATTTTTTCTCCTTTTTGAGTTTTTCACTCCCATAATTATTTGGTAACGCTAAGTTTAACTTACTTGTATATTATAACACATTTATGTAAACTATTCAAGCAGTATACGAAATGTTTATAACTTAAAATTATTTCCTTAACCGGTGTTCCTTCACTGCTGAAAGCTTTATACTTCCTGACTATCTGAATGCTTGTGTCATTTGGGACGCTTTCAAATGACACTGTTTTGCAATATAATAAGCTGCGGAAATTACTCCACAGCTTATTCATTTACTTGGACCTCTATGAATCTGGCTTTACCAATACACTATTAGCATTTTGTTTTTGCTCATTTTCTAGGTACAAATTTCTTTTGCTAACACTAAATGTAGTAATTTTTGAAGAATGCCGCATCTTTCTTAATGCTTTTACTTCAATTTGACGTATACGTCCATGCGTATAACCTAATTTTTGACCAATTGTAGCATATGTCTTTGTAATGCCATCATCAAGACCATATCTCAAAGCAATAACATTTGTCTCTAACTGAGTCAAAGTTTGTATGCTTTTGGATAATTCGGAAATGATTATCTCATTATCTTTTATTGTTTCAAACGAAGTAACTCCCAATATGGAGCGAATAAGAAGAGCATAGCTCTTTAATTCGCGCTCACCATA
This sequence comes from uncultured Clostridium sp., assembly GCA_964481385.1. Taxonomy (GTDB): domain Bacteria; phylum Bacillota; class Clostridia; order TANB77; family CAG-465; genus UMGS1649. Next base: position 14,337 of record CAYZTN010000002.1, read on the forward strand.
TCCTTCTGTATCAACAAAGATACGCTTCGCGTCTTTGATTACATTTGTCATTCCAAATTCGTTTTGTGTGTACATACTAATCCTCTCTTTTTTGGGAGTTTTCCACTCCCGTAATTATTTGGGAATGCAAAAATTTCATTCACATTTATATTGTATCATATTTATGTAAACTCGTCAAGACGTAAATTGTAAAAATACGGTTTCTTTTCTAAACCCTCTTTAGTAATTAGAAATAATATAACTGCTATTGTTTGTTTGCGCGTTTTGCAAAGAAAAGCTACGGAAATTACTCCGTAGCTTTTTGTTACTTGGTTACTTGATAGCAAATTCTCTTTTGCAAGCAATCAATTCTTCGTAACCTTTTTTACCAAGGTTGCGAACTGTAAACAATTCTTCATCAGAAGTGTTGAGTAATTGTTCTACAGTTGTAATACCTGCACGCATTAAGCAATTGTAGCTCCTTACGGAAAGATTAAGTTCTTTCACATTTGCCTCTTGACTTAGTAACGCTCTGGTTTCATTTCGCTTTTGCTCAGCTTCAAGCTGCGAGTTCCTTTTACTTATACAATAAGTAGTAACTCTTGACGGATGACGCATTTTTCTTAAAGCTTTCGCTTCAAGTTGATGTATACGCTCACGTGTGTAGTCAAGCAATTTGCTAATTGCATCACGAGATTTATACATGCCATCGTCAAGACCGTATCTTAATACAAGAGTAGAAGCCTCTAATGGCGTCAACGTGTAATCGATGGTATCTCTCAATCTTGAAATAACTATATCGTTATCGTTTATCTTATCAAAAGTATCGATACCGAAAATAGCTTTAGCAAGATTTGCATATGCAAAAACTTCAGCTTCACTATAGTTTTTTGCATCTGCGAAGATACGAGTAGCCTCTGCAAGCGATTTTGCTCTTTCAAGTTTTTTGGTGTTCATAATTAACCTCTCTTTTTTTGTTAGTTTCCACTTCCATAATATTGGAAATGCAAAATTTTTGCTTATATTCATTATATCACATTTATGTAAACTTTGCAAACTTGCAAAAAGACAGTTCAAAGAAAAAACAAGTCTTTAAACTGTCTAAAATCATTTACATATATTCGTAAATAGGGCCAATTTCTTTCGAAACAACCTCTTTAGTAATAATACATTTCTTAATATTCTTATTTGATGGTATTGTATACATAGCATCTAACATTGTATCTTCCATGATAGAACGTAAGCCTCTTGCTCCAGTTTTTCTTTCTATTGCAAGGTCTACAATTGCTTCTATTGCATCTTTTCTAAAGTCTATCTCACAATTATCCATTTTAAGTAGCTTTTTATATTGCTTAATTATTGCGTTCTTTGGTTTAGTTAATATATCCATTAAAGCCTCTTTATCTAGCTGTCCTAGAGAAGTGATAATAGGTAACCTACCAATTAACTCAGGTATTAAACCAAATCTTATAAGGTCATTTGGTAGTACATGAGAAAATATAGTAGCATAGTCTATATCTTTTTTATCTTCAATCTTAGCACCAAATCCCATAGACTTTTCGCCAATTCTAGCTTCAATTATCTTATCTAAGCCCTCAAATGCACCGCCACATATAAACAAGATATTAGATGTATCTATCTTGATAAACTCTTGTTGAGGATGCTTTCTGCCGCCTTGAGGAGGCACGTTTGCTACAGTTCCTTCAATTATCTTAAGAAGTGCTTGTTGAACGCCTTCGCCACTTACATCACGAGTGATAGATGGGTTTTCAGACTTTCTTGTAATCTTATCTAACTCGTCAATGTATATGATACCTCTTTCTGCTTTAGATACATCATAATCGGCTGCTTGTATAAGCCTTAGTAATATGTTTTCAACATCTTCACCAACATATCCTGCTTCTGTAAGAGTTGTAGCGTCTGCAATGGCAAAAGGAACTCTGAGTATCTTTGCTAATGTTTGAGCAAGCAATGTTTTACCACAACCAGTTGGACCTAAAAGTAAAATGTTGCTCTTGTTAATTTCAACGCCATCTATTTTATCTAAGTTTCTTATTCTTTTATAATGGTTATATACTGCAACGGATAATACTTTTTTGGCATCGTCTTGACCAATTACATATTCGTCTAAAATCTTTTTGATTTGCTCTGGAGTAGGTAGTTCTGTGTTTTCTATAAGCTCTTTGTTATTTGCTACTGCACTTTCTTCATCTTCAGTTTCCATTATATCTTCTAATATAATTCTATTACACAAATCTATACAATCGTCACATATGTATATGCCGTTTGGTCCTGCTATTATTTTGCCAACTTCGTCTTTGTATCTACCACAAAACGAACAAAATATATCTGTGCTTTTACCACTTGTCTTTCTTGGCATTAGTTGTTTTCCTCCTTATATATACTTTTTTAACCTACAGTTCATTTATGCTATTCATTACTTCATCAATTAAACCATATTCTTTTGCTTCTTCAGCAGATAAGAAGTTATCTCTATCTGTATCTTTTTCAACTTGCTCTAATGGTTTTCCTGTATTTTCACTAAGTATTCTATTTAATTTTTCTTTTATTTTTAATAAATATTCTGTATGTATTTTAATGTCACTAGCTTGACCTTGTACGCCACCTAAAGGTTGGTGTATCATTATTGTACTATTAGGTAAAGCATATCTTTTACCTTTTTTACCTGCAGCAAGCAAAAATGCTCCCATGCTAGCTGCCATACCGATACATATTGTACATACATCTGATTTGATGTATTTCATTGTATCATATATTGCCATTCCTGCAGTTACACTTCCTCCAGGACTATTAATGTATAAATGGATATCCTTACCTGGATCCTCTGCGTCTAAGAATAATAACTGTGCTACTACTAAAGAGGCACTAACGTCATTTACTTCTTCAGATAAAAATATAATTCTTTCTTTTAATAATCTTGAATATATATCGTAAGATCTTTCCCCTTTACTTGTTTGTTCTACAACTACTGGTACTAAACTATTGTTCATAATACTAAAACCTCCTAATAATCTGTATTATATACTAATTTGTATGAAAAATAAAGAGGGAAAATATGAATTTGTCATAAAAATACTATTTATTACAAATTCATAATTCATCCCCTCGTTCTTGAACACTTTGAGTTTATATCAATTTAGTTAAAATATCTATTTAAAACCATGTAAGCATAGTCTATTAATGCACTCCAATAAGTAGAAGTTCTTGTTAACTCTTTTTCTATTTCGTCAGTTAACTTTTTACATTCTTCTTTATTTATTAAGTTTGTTGCCTCTACTTTTTTTAAGAAGCTTATAAATTGTTCGAAGCTCACTGCAATTGTTTCTATTGCTGCCCAATTATCGTTAAACATACAATATATTGGTATTTCTTCTTCGTCTATTTTCGCTATTATAGGTAAGTCGCCACACGAAACATATCCTATAACAACAAATTCATCGCCAAACCATTCGTATATTGGTTCTCCTGTTTTCTCGTCATACCTATATCCTGCTTGTGCTTTCTCTATTTCCTCTTTATTATAGATATGAATTGTACCTAGACCTATCCTTACGTCATTTATACCACTATTAAATATTTTCTCGGGTATTTTTAACATATATTGATTTCTCCTCTATTTTTCTACTGCGCTATCTACTAGCACTTTGATAGCTTTTTCTTGTTTTAGTTGAGCTGTTAAATAATTTGCAACATTTGGATTGTTTTTGAAGTTATCTGCTTCCCTGCCGTATACGCTTGCTAATTCTTCAATTTTAGCATTTACGTCTTCATCTGTTACTTCAATATTTTCAGCCTTTATAACATATTCCATAGCTAAATTCATTTTTATGCTCTTTACAGCATTATCTCTAAATTGGTTCTTTAAATCATCCATAGACATATTTAGTATCTCTAAATATTTATCTAATGTTAAACCTTGGTATGCAAGATTTTGTTCAAAATCTCTTACCATATGTTCTATTTCGTGGTCAACCATTGGCTCAGGAAGTGTTACTTCAACTTGTTCAACTAGTTTATCCATTGTTCTAGTTTCTTTTTCAGCTTTAGCTTGAGCCTCTTTAGAAGTCTTTAATTTTTCTTTTATATCTGCTTTGTACTCTTCTAATGTATTAAACTCAGAAACGTCTTTTGCAAATTCGTCATCTATAGCAGGTAATTCTTTTTTCTTTACTTCGTGTAATTTAATTTTGAAAACAACTTCTTTTCCAGCTAAATCTGTATTTCCATAGTCTTCTGGGAAAGTAACGTTAATATCTTTTTCTTCTTCAGCATTCATTCCAACGATTTGTTCTTCAAAACCAGGAATAAATGAATGGCTTCCAATTCCTAATTCATATTTTTCTGCTTTTCCGCCTTCAAATGCAACTTCGTCCAAGAATCCTTCAAAATCTATTACTGCGATATCTCCATCTTCTACAGCACCTTCTTTTGTAACAATTCTTGCGTTTTTATCTTGTACATGTCCTAGTTCGTGTTCTACATCTGCATCAGTTACTTCTGTTTCAACTTTTTCTATTTCTAGCCCTTTATATTGTTTTAATTCAATTTCAGGTTTTACATATACAACTACAGTAAACTCAAGGTCTTTATCTTTACCAATAGCTTTAATTTCTACTTCTGGGTGAGATACAACTTCAAGGTTATTTTCTGTAACAGCTTTAACATATTCTTCGTCAGCCACTATGTTAAAAGCTTCGTCATACATAACGCCTTCTCCATACATTTTTTCTACAACATTTCTAGGTACTTTACCATTTCTAAATCCAGCTATTTTAAATTTGCCAGAATTCTTTTTAAATGCTTCGTCTAAAGCTTCATTAAATCTTTCTTTAGATACTACAAATTCTAATTCTACTTTTGAATTTTCTTTTTTTGTTACTTTTACGCTCATATTAAAATCTCCTTTTCTACATAAGTACTAGATAATTATACCACAAATTTTGCAATTTACAAGGGGCGTAAATGTGTATTTTTGCTATATTGGGCACAAAATGATTGGCATCAAAGTATTAATCTAGATTACTCTTCATTGTAGACAAAAGGCCTATGGAGTCAAATCAATTGAAATAATATCTTATATTCGAAATTAACTACTAATTCAAATGATAATGTTACAGATTATCTTTGCAAGAATAATTGTACGTTTTCAGAAACTGCTGAAAATATTGCAAAAATTTGTTTGGATAATAATTCTGTTATATTTGAGTTATGTAGTGATAATGAAGAAACTCAAAAATTTCATGCTTTTTGTAAACAAACTAACATTACGCACATGTTAGTTATGTCACTAACTTCAAAAGATATACATAAGCTTATAATTAGCAAGCCACACTTTAATATATTTCTTAACATAGATATTAGTTTATTTGCACCTTGGTATAATTGGGACTGTGAATTAGAGAATACTTTTAACAATATGTTAAACAGACTAAATAAATTACCTTTTAACGAACTTAAGAAAAACACAGAAGAAAAAGTAAGGTCAATTGTAACAAGTAAATATATTTCAAACACAAAATCAGAAGGCATAAAAATAACTTCGTTTATTAAAAAACTAAATTTGCTATTAAAAGCAACTAATTTTAATAATAGCGTATTTACAAATATTTATGATAGTAAAGGTTCTACAAATATATATCGCATATTAGAATTAAGTGAGCTAATTCGTTGCGTGACAATTAAATCTAATACATTAAGGCACGAATATATTTATGATACTTTATGTCATAAACTTGAAAAGGATATTGAGAAATATAACTACTGCTTATTCGAAGAAAACATGTGCATTGCTCAACGTGCAAAATGCGAATGGCCAAAGGTTGCTACTAATGGTTGTTGCTTTGATATAACTAAAAATGCCGAATGTACTCATTTAAATTGTAAATCTTGTAATATTACTTGTATATCTTGTAGGCTTTTTACATGTAAGTATTTAAAAGATAGAGGAATAGATTTCGATATTAGAAAAAACATATTAACTAAAACTTATTTTAACCTATTGCAAAAGCCAGAACTTATATGGAATTTTTTTACCGAAAAAGAAAACATTTTGAAAAAAGTAGAAAAATATACATTAAAAAAATAACTTTAAACATTAGCCAAAGACACGCAGTATTATTTTTACTGCGTGTCTTCTAATTGTTATACAGTTTTACCAATTACACCTCAATATATTCATGAGAACACGCTCTAATAAGTCTATTCATAATAGCAACGCCTATTCCTTCCTTTTTAATTCCCTCAATAAATACTATATCTGAATTTAGCTTATCTACTTGTCTTAATAACGTAAATATGTTACTAGCTATCTCGTCCAAGTTATCTTTTGAACCATAAGTTAAAACGTGTTTATCCGCATATCTTTCTTTATTCTCAGTTGCACACATAACTGATACGTTTGAGAAACTACTACTTAATTCATTTATTTTATTTATCATTTTATCTGAATTTTCGCTATATACTAATACACATCTAGTTTCAGGTGCATAATGTCTATACTTCATACCAGGTGACAACACAACTTCATTTGGTTTTAAATCTTCGAATATATGTTTGTCATATTCAACATTGTTTATTACTTCTTCTATTTTTTCTTTGCTTATTTTCCCAGGCCTTAATATTTTAACTTCTCCATTTTCAACTTTAACAACAGTAGATTCAAGGCCTACTTCGCATTTTCCTCCGTCTATTATGTAGTCCATTTTGCTGGCTAGTTCCGCATATACATCTTCTATACATGTACCACTAGGCTTACCAGATATGTTCGCACTTGGTGCTGCAATAGGTACTCCAGCGAATTCTATAAGCTTATTTGCAATTATATTAGAAGGCATTCTTATAGCGACTGTGTTTAGTCCTCCTGTTACCACACTAGGCACAATATCTTTTTTGTTTAAAATAATGGTAAAAGGTCCTGGCCAAAATGCATCGATAAGTTTATATTCCAATTCACTAATATTAGTTGCAATTTTGTCTAACATGTTAATATTTGCAATATGCAGAATTAAAGGGTTGTCACTTGCTCTACCTTTAGCTTCAAATATTTTTTTCACAGCCTTTTCGTCTAAACCATTTGCTCCTATTCCATATACTGTTTCGGTAGGAAACAGTACCAAGCCACCTTCTTTTATAACTGTTGCGGCTTCTGCTATTTTATTATAATCTTTACTGTTTTTTAAGTCTAACTTTTTCATATTGCTCCTTTTGTTCCTTTCTCTTTGCATTTACCTAATTATTATTCATATATAACTTACAATAATTCTTCATTAAATCATATGACGGATTTATTGAAGGTACAACTTGTTTTTCTTCTATCATTTTATCAAACTCTTCAAATGTAACTAATTTAACTTCAGCTACTTCAGCTTCTTGTAACTTCAAATCGTGTATATTTACATCTTGATTTACTAACCATACATCTACAATATCTCTAGTTCTAGTATATGAACCTATATAAAACAAGCGTTCCTCTTTAACCGTTAAGCTTAACTCTTCCATACATTCATTAAATACGGTATCTTTGCTTGTATCGCCAGTTTTAACACCGCCTCCTATTTGTGCCCACATTCCAGGAAACATGTCTTCTTTTTCTGACCTTTTCTCAATAAGTATTTGCTTTTTACTATTTACTATCCATATATGAGTAGAAATTCTATACTCTCCGCTTTTTAATTCTTTTCTTCTTCTTACAACACCCGTATTTTCTCTAAATCTGTTGTACACATCTACTAGTTCCATAACAAAATCTCCTCTTTATACTAATCTTTTTTATTTTCGTAATTCCAAATACTCAAATGCCCTTTAGTAGGAATGGGAGTAGCAAGTGGCTCTACATCTTCTAGAACCCAAGCATATCTTCCAATGCTATATTCACCACACAAGTACTCCTGTTTATCTTTTTTAATTTTAGATAAAAAGTCTTCGTCCATATATACACAGTCTACCAATTTACATTTGCATATAATATTACCATAACCCATATCTACATTTGGAATTAATTCTAATAGCTCAGCTATGTGTTCATCATTCTTTTTAATTTTCTTCATACTTGCATGAATATATAACTCACCTCTATATGTAGTATTCCAGCTCCTGGTTTCAATTACCTTTTTTCCTTCTTTTATAAGGGAAGCCCACGGCTCAATTAAACTTAATACTTTCATAAACTTAACACTCCTTTGTTGTAAGTTATAGGTTAAAGAGGAACTACGTATTACGCTTTTCCTCTTTAATATTTGTTTTTTAATTTCTCAATTTAATCAATATCTATAAGCTCATAGTTTGTTGTTCCGATTCCAAGTTCTTCTGCGTGTTCTACAGTTCTAATTCCATGTCTCTCTTCAATTCTTGCTATTAATCTTTCTTTTCCTTTATCTTCTGAATTATACACTAAATCTAAACTAGCTTTATCTACAGCTACTGGATCAACAGAAGCTGTAATTCCTATATCTGCCATACAAGGTGCTTCTGGATTTTTACTGCAATCGCAGTCAATGGAAATATTATTTATAACATTAATATACACAATATTTCCATTCATATAGTTAACTACTGACTCGTCAGCTTCTGCCATCGACTCTAAAAAGTGATCTTGCTTTGGTAAATTGTTCCACAATTCAGCAGGAATTCTAGTTGCTCCTGCAGTGTGAATCCATGCTTTACCTCCAGAAGAAGCAACTCCTATTGACATGTTTTTTAAAGCTCCTCCATAGCCACCCATTTGATGTCCTTTAAAATGTGATAACATAAGCATAGAATCATATTTTTCTAAATTTTTTCCTACATAATTTTCTTTTAAATGAATTCCGTTTTTCACAGGTATAGCCATATCTCCTTCTTCGTCCATTATATCTACTGGAGCTATATCCATAAAACCATGTTCTTTTATTGCTTTCCAATGTTCTTCTGTTGTATTTCTTCTTCCTGCATAAGCGGTATTACATTCTACTATTGTTCCATTTAGTTTATTTACCAAGTCTTTAATTAAATTAGGATTTAGGAAGTTTTTACCACCTGGTTCTCCTGTTGATATTTTTATTGCTACATTTCCTTTTAATTCTTTTCCAACTTGTTCATAAATTTTAATTAAACTTTCAGGACTAATATCCTTTGTAAAGTATACTTTTGACCTTTTCATATTCAATTCCTCCTAACAGACAAATTACTTTTTATTTACTAATTTTTTAATTCCCATAAAAATTGATGTTGATACAATAATACCTACTGAATTTAATATAATATCATTAATATCAAACGCTCTACCGAAAATAGGTTGTAACACTTCTATTATTGCAACTAATATAATTCCAGCAATAATTGTTCCTTTAAAAGTTACATTCTCTTTTGATAACGGATAAAGAATACCAAACGGTAAAAACATTAAAAAATTACCTATTGTTTCACTGTTTATGTTGCTTAAAAAGTCAGGTATTAAATCTATCACCCCACCAAACCAATTAACAGTTGTGTCTGATCCCCATGGATAAAACAAGTTATACCAAAACACTTGCATTAAATCAAAACCTATAACTAAACATATTAAGCCTGTTATATAACAAACAAGCACACAAGAAAATATCTTTTTGCTTATAGGTGTTTTATTATCTTTTCTAAATTTAATAAAGCCATATATAGCACTAACTATTAAAGCAATTGGAAGTGCTTGCAGGAAATATCCTATATATGTAGAAAAAAAGAAATATTGAAAATTCATGTCATCTGGAAAATACATTTTACCATTCCTCTCATACGAATTACTAACTGATATTATAATATCACAAAAAGAAAAATTACTCTATACTTTCGTATAAAGTAATTTAAAAATTGTAAGTTCTTTTAAATTATACATTGTAGCTATTGTTTATATAGCATTTAAAGTTTCCATTATTCCTTTTACAATCTTTCTTGCTTCAATTACATCTAATCTATCTAGTTCATGTGAATTTATCATTTTACCTTGTTCCAATGTATATGCTTTTGCTCCATTTTCAAGCTCGCTCAAAACATATATATTATTTTTTATATTAAGAAATGCTGCTAATTCTTCTTTTGGTATCCATTTCACAATATGCTTGGCACTTTCTTCTTCACAAAGTGCTTCGCAATGTTCGTTTGTAATTTTACCAAATAATATATCTAACACTGCGTATCTATTTACACCTTTATATCCTGCATAAAAATGGTTGTATATACTTATATCACTTTTCTTTTCTATAACTACATCTGTATAACCTGTTTCTTCTCTTACTTCACGCACAGCTGCTGCTTCAGAAGATTCACCATCTTCCACTCCACCTAACACAAAAGACTTGCACTCTCTGTTCTTGCAATCCACACACAAATACTTATCTTCGGTATTGTGCTTTATAACAGCTATAACACTATGTCTAAATTGTGTTTCAACATCTTCTTTTACTCTTTCTTCTCCTTCGCCTTTAAAATACGGAGCTACTACTTGTTTTATTTCAAGTACATTTTCCTTAGCATATATATAATCTTCTTCAATATGCGCTGGTATAAAGAATCTATTTTTATCTGAATATATCACTGGCAATTTTTCATTTGTTAACGGATGTATTATGTATTTATCCTCCGTTTGATTTGTAAGAGCTGCTGTTGCTCCATAAATTAGTTCTTCGCGTTCCAAATTCAGTCTAATAACATTACCTTTTAAATCTTTTACTAATACTTTCATATTTTCCCACTTAAAATGTTTCGTTATATAACTCATTCGCTATGCTCTTTACTTATTCTAATTGCCCCTCTCTTTTTTCTTTTATTCTAAATGGGAACTTTTTATCAAATTCTTCAAGTTCTTTCTGAACGATGTTATAACAGTCTGGATCGCTATACACACCACCTGTAAGATTAAACTTTTCCCTATTTAAAATACATATCATAAAGAATGGTAACTCCTCGCTTTTGTCCATTCCCTCATAGAAGATGTTGTATTTTGATGCACTTTCAAAACCATATTTTCTGTAATATTCTGGATTGCCTGTTATGACAATTTCATTAAACCCTAATTTAGTTGCTTTATCCATTGTATAGCGTATTATTTTTTCGCCATATCCTCGTTTTTGATATTCTGGTAAAACACTTACTGGTCCAAATAACAGTATTTCTTTATTTTTACCATTTTCTAATTTTAATTTTCCTTTTGCATATACAATGTTTGCAACAATCTTACCATCTTCTTCAATAACATAATCTAACTCTTTTACAAAGCATTTATCTTTCCTTAAATTATGTACAACTAGATGCTCAAAACAGCCTGGTCTATATACATTCCAAAAAGCTTCTCTTGTTAAGTTTTCAACTTCAAAATAGTCATGTTCATTTTCTAATCTAATTTCCATTTTTATATTCCTCCATCCTAATTTTTAAAAAATTAAGACACTACGGATTCCAATACACATTTAATGAATTTATTCAAAAAAACCTCCAAATTTCATTTTATTAAATATTACCATATTTTTTAGTAATTAGCAATCCATTTTACATAGAAATTACCAAAAGGATTATAAATTATATAGAAAAAAGAAGGCCTAAGCCTCCTCATTTTCATTATCAACACTTTCTTTCTTCTTTCTTGTCACTTTTCTTTTAACAGGTGTGTCCTCAGTCAATGTTTCTTCTTTTTTCTTTCTTGGTTTTCTTACGCTCTCTTTCTTTTCTTTAACTACTTGTTCGAAGTTATCTTCAATAACTTTGTATAGCCAAGCTGCAGAGCCTGTATACCAAGTCCAACCACCACGTCCAATATGTTCTGGGTTAGCGTAAACATCTGCTGCTACAACATATGGCTCTACCATATATATTTCTGCTTTTTCTTTGCTGTCTGAATGGTTTATAGGGTTTATAATATTTAGGATATCCATTGCTTTTTTAGGTTCACCTATTTCAAAATATGCTTTTGCAAGCCAAATTGCAGCGTGTGTATATTGTCCGCCATTTTCTCTTACGCCAGGAACATAAGACTTAATATATCCTGGGTTACGTTTTGGCTTATCAAATGGTGGATAAAGTAGTTTCACTATATTATGTTCTCTATCTACCAAATATTTTTCTGCATTTTCTAATGCTGACGCAATTTCGCATTTACAGTCTGGATAAGACTTTAAAGCAATAGCTGCCCAAGTTTGAGATATAAGGTCGATTTTACATTCTTCACAGTCCATATCTCCCAAAGCTGTTCCATCTGCGTAATATGCACGAATAAAATACTCATCGTTATATCCGCTTTCAAATATAGCTTGTTTTAATATGTGACGCTCGCTTAAGAAGTGAAGTTTACCAACGTCATCTCCTCTGTACTCAGCAAGCCTTGAAAATCTGTCCAAAATATCCATCATAAATAGCGTAAGCCATACAGATTCACCACGTATATTGCTATATCCGTCACACCAGTCTCCATCTCCAATATCTAGCAAACCGTGTCTGCCTTTTCTAGACAAACCATAGTTTATTGCTCTAACTGCATGTTCATAAATTGTAGCTTCAACTTCTATCTCATTAAACACATCATATATTTCGCGTTTTGTATCTAACGGTTTATCTTCTAAAAACTTAGTTTTTTCGTCTAATATAGCTGTATCACCAGTTTTTTCTACATATTCACTTAAAGTATATGGTAACCACAAATAATCGTCACTAAATAGCGTCCTAATTCCAGCACCATTATGTTCATGCCACCAATGAAGCACATCACCTTGCTCAAATTGTTTCTTGCTATGCTTTATAATCTGAGCTTTTGTAAACTCTGGCCACGTCTTAATTAGTGCTAGTGAATCTTGTAACTGGTCACGAAAACCATATGCTCCACCTGCTTGGTATAGAGCAGTTCTAGCATAAAGCCTACATGCAATACATTGGTAAAGTAGCCAACCATTAGCCATTATATCTAACTTGCCATTTCCAGTTTTAAAATTTTTAACAACTAAATTTCTCCAATATTTTTTAGTGTTATCATATTCAGAAGTAATTGAATTTTCATCTGCATACTTTTGTACGATTTCTTGTACTTTGGCTTCTCCCTCGTCAGTTGCACCAAAAATTATTGCAGCATGCCTTGTTGTATTAGATTTCACTATAACTCTAAGTTTTACCACGTTTTGTTCTAAATCATACTCTACTGTTGACTTATCTTGTTCACCGTAAACATATCCTTTTACATATGATACAACGTTATTAAAATACTCGCTATATGGGTTCTTGAAAAGAAGTGCACCATCATCTTCTTTAGATATTATATATCTCGCCGACATTTCTTTAGCGTTTCCAAGTACCATGTCTAGTTTGTATTCAATTACTACTTCCTTATCTAAAGTTCTGTTATTTGTAAGGGAAATATATTGCACTTTAAGATCGTCGTTTACCGGGATAAATATATCCATGTTTCTTTCTATATTGTTATTTTCACCCATAACTCTAACATAACCAAAACCATAGGTAAGATTATACCCTGTATCAAAAACGCCTCTGAATTCCTCTCCTGGCGAAAACGCGGCCCAATCATTACACCAAGAAGTTAATTTAAACTCACTAGCATTTTTGTAAAAGGAATATACAGTTCCATATGAGGAAATTACTGTACCAAACCTTGAATTGCTAAGTACATTGCACCAAGGCACAGGAGTATGAGTATTTAAAATCTCATACTCATCTCCTGACTCATTAAAACAACCATAATTATTAAATGCTCTTGTATTTTCCATTTAACTCACCTCATGTGTATCTTCGTTAGCATTTTCACTAACATTTATCTTTGATATACCGTCTCTAAATATGTCTATGTCGTCTATTTTAAATCTAGACACAAAATCGAATAAGTCTTTTTCATTTTCATTTAATGACTCCAAATTTACAACGTATATATTTCCCCTAGTATGTGATGTGTAAACAACTTTAGATAATATTTCTTCGATATGTGTTTTTATAGGTTCACCACTATATAGTTCTTCGTTTACAGTAAGCACTACATCTAGATCAAGCTTTCTAGATTTTACATAGTCCATAAAGCTAATTACTTCTTTTACCATGCTTGAATCTTCTATTCTTCCTATGTTTACCGTAATTATTGGTAAATCTCCAGATATTCCAAATCTCCAAAGCATTGACTGACTATATTTTTTATCCCAGAATATACTGTTTTTAGTATGCTCTTTAAATAGAGTCTCAGCTACAATGTAATTATATGTTTTAGCTTTACCATCTTTAAGTTTTAAATATTTTGCTAAAATATTTTCTTTTTGGTCAGCAAATGCAATTTGTTTATCTAAGGTATTTTTGTCCGCATTTACTATTGTATGAGTTATGTCATAACGACGAGTTGCTGCTCCCACTATATAATAGAAAGTCTGAGTTTCTTTTGGATCTAAATATATATGTGCTTTGTATGCCATTACAGGCCATAATGGATATTTTATAAACACTCCATCAAACGCTGCTTTTCCGTCATTTTGAGTAAGCTTTATTTTTTCTGTTTCCGCTTCAGGCTCAATGTCTATTCCTACAAGCTTGCTATATACATAGAAGTCTGCGTTATTTGCGTCATTTGTTCTTGAACGTTTTGTAGCTATTATAGCTTTTAAGTTTTCGTCATATTCTTCCTCTATAAGAAGACTATTAAATGCTGGATGAATAATATTTGCTGCGTCCCCTACCATAGCAAGTTCAAGTTCTGTGTTTATTACTATTTCACGGCGTACGTCTGACATGTTAAATAGCGTTACTTTTCTTATCTCCATATCATACTCAGGAGAGACAACAACTTCTGTTGTGGTTTCTATTTCGCCATCACGTCTCATGTATTTTGTGCAAGACAAGGATGCTGCATATGAATAGCTGTCTGGCGTGCTGTAATTTGGAAGAAGTGTTCCTGACCAAATCTTTCCGCTAGTTCTATCTGTAAATATCATATTATTGCCAAGTGTAGTTTTATCTACATATCTATTTTTAGTAATAGCTTGTGAATTGTAATACATATAGTTTCTTCCGTTATATAGCTCGATTGTACTTAATCTACCATTTGTATGCATAGACATCGTTATGTCTTTATTTTCGTTTTCCGTACCAAGTGCCTCATAAGATACAAAACTTGTAAATTCTTCTCTTGCTGGCTCTTTATATGTATTTTCCTTAGACTTACTGCTTTCTTTTAGCATTACAGTAAGTGGTACTCTTTCTTTTAACAATATATCTGCTGCGTCTATATTAGGATTTGCATGAAATCTTTCTTTTATAACTTCGTTATTTATGTAGTTATTTATTGCTGTAAGAATCATTCCTTGATGGTGTGCCATATATGTTCTTACTACTTCATACTTTTTATCCTTAGCAATATGTGCTTTTGTAAAGTCTATCGCTTCATAAAAGCCATATGTTGAATATGAATTGTATTTTTTTAGATTACGTATATTGCTATATACTTTCTTTGGTGAATAATCTAAACATAATATTGAAGAATATGGAGATACTACCATACTATCATTTAAACCTCTCTTTAGTCCAAGCCAAGGCGTTCCAAATGCTTTATACTGGTAATTTTGCTCATTATCTTGAACTGCAAATGCTGATTCAGATACTCCCCAAGGCACTCCTGCAGTTTTTGCATACTTAATCTGACTATCAACTGAAAATGATAATGCTTCATCAATCAAAGTATAATTATATGTTTTTGTAAATAGGTTTGGCATAAAGTATTCAAATGAAGTCCCACTCCAAGATAAAAGCCCTTTCTTACCATCAACCTTTACCAAGTTCCTAGCTAAGTTAAACCAGTGTTTTGATGTTACGTCAGATACTGCAATTGCAATTAAACTTGTTAGACGAGATTCACTCATCAACATATCATAATAGCTATCTGCAAGATGGGCTTTTTCTACATCATAACCTATAGAAAATATATTTCTAGATTTTACGTAAAGCAGTGAGAAGTCAGTATTCTTCATTATATCTTCACAAATTGCTTTTAAACTTAACATCTTTTCTTTTAAACTATCTATTACAACTTTAGTGTTTAAAAGAGTATCTAAAAACTCATTTACAACATATACACATGCTACAAAGTTTCCGCTATCTACTGTAGATACAAATCTAGGCCTTAATGGTTCAAGTGTTACTATATTATACCAGTTATATAAATGGCCATGCCATTTTTCTAATTTAGTAATAGTGTTAAATGTTTTTCCTAATTTATCTATTGCAGCGTCAAGTGTAATATAGTCTAAGTCATAAGCATTAACTACTGCAAGCAAGCCATATCCAATATTTGTTGATGAAGTTCTATTTACAACTTTAGGACGTCTGTTTTCTTGAAAGTTATCTGGTGGTAAAAAATTATTTACATCGTTCATGAATGTATCAAAATACTTCCAAGTTCTCTCGCCTATTTCTATAATTTCTTTTTTCTCTTTATCGGCTAGCTTGTTCTTACCACTAAATATAACTTTTTTGCTCATCATATATGCTGCATATGGAGCAATTAGCATAAATGAACCAACTACTAACATTAAAATATTGTTTGCGCTATTTAATCCAAGCATTATACTTAATCCCATAAAAAATGCTGCAGCAACTACATTTGGCCACATGTTTTTATATACATAACTTAGCTTTTCTTTTGCACTCTTTTCTATAGTTTCCGCTGTAGCCCATTCAAGAAGTTTTTTCTTTGATATTAACATACGATATAAAGAAGTTACAAATGCATTTAACACCACCCACGATTTATATGGTACCGTAACTATGTTTTCAACCATCTTTAATAAGTTAGCTCTGAGTCCAAAGATAACTGGAATATATTGTTTTTGCTTTCTTTCTGCATTTTTACCAAAAACTATACCATTTAAAGTAGAATATAAATATCCTAAATTCATAGTTACAAATGTAATAATAGTAGCTTGTGTGAAAGTGTCTCCTGGCATAAACGCAGCTATTATTAACACGATTAAAGCTACTACTGGAAGGAGTTCACGTCTTAAATTATCGAAAATTTTCCACCTTGATAATAAAGATAAACCGCTCTTTGGTTTAAAAATCCATGAAGAAATTTGCATGTCTCCTCTAAACCATCTATGATTTCTCTTAGTATATGCTATAAAGTTTGATGGGAAGCCGTCTTGTACTTCTACGTCAGAAGCAAGTCCTGTTCTCATAAAGCTTCCTTCAAGAAGATCGTGACTTAGGATTAAGTTTTCAGGCACTTTATTTCCTATAAGCTCATCGAATAACGCAATATCGTATATTCCTTTTCCTGTATATATTGCCTCTCCGAACAAGTCTTGATACAAATTAGACACGGCATTTGTGTATATGTCTAAGCCTCCAAATCCGCCAAACACTTTAGAGAATATGCTACTGTTTGCTGCCTCTATATCAAGACCGACTGCTGGTTGTATAAGGCCATAACCAGATTTAACTATTTTGCCATTTTTAGAAAGTATCGGTTTGTTTAATGGGTGTGATATAATTGCAACTAACTCTTTAGCTGAGTTTAAAGAAAGTGATGTATCCTCATCTATCGTTAGTACATATTTTACATGTGGTAAGTCTCTATGTGCTATATACATTGCGTCTTCTATTTGCTGCTCAGTAAGCTTTCCTAAAAGCAAGGAATTTAACTCAGTTAACGCACCACGTTTTCTTTCCCAGCCCATATAGCATTCCTCTCCCGTACTATACACTCTTTTTCTATATATAAAGTTAAATAACTTTGTTTCAGATGGATATTTCGCATTTAATTCTTCTATTTTTTTATTTCCATATGCTACAATTTTAGCGTCCATATCTACAACTTTTTCTGGCTTTGATACACAGTCACCTAGCAACATATAATACATATTTTGAGAACGGTTAGCAAGATAAGTTATCTCCATCTTTTTAACCATTTTGTCTATCTTTTCAATAGAGTTTATAACCGTAGGCATTGCAATAAGTGTACTATGTTCCTCATCTATTGTTTTTGCAAAATTGAATCTTGGCAACACCTTAGGCCTAATTAGTTTTCCAACAAGATAGCATATTGTTTTATCTGAAACTTCTAAGCCAAATGCAAAAAACATAATATCAAATATAATTCTTAAAACAATACTAAATTTTGATGCAAATATGTAATCTAGACCCCATGTAACTAAACTAGACAATACCATTGTTGTCATCACATGTATAATTGGCATATTTGGTTTTATAACTTTTTGCTTAAAATTAAGCCACAAAGTACTTTTACCAAGAGCTTTTATAAGCACAGCTTTATCTTCGCCTATTAAAAAATGTCCCACATGCTTTTCATGTTTTTCTGAACATTCCACAACTTTTTTAGCAATGTACATCTCAGACACATCATATTTTTTAGCAAGTCGTATTACTTCGCCTCTATACCTTCCTTTAGTTTTGTGGTCACATCTTTTATATTCGTCTGTATAATCTTGAAGTAATATTTCATCAATTCTATTTACATTTATTAAAACCTCTTCCCAGTTAGTAGCAGCTATTGTCTTAAGAGATGTTATAGCGTTTGCCATAAAGCTTGTTACTTTTGCAATCTCACTATGTTCTTTCTCAATAGCCTCATCGACCGTAAAACCTACTTTGTTTGTTTCATCTTTTAATTCTGTTAAATAGTCATCTCCGGCTTTTCCTAAATCCTTAAGTCTAAATGCAAGATACTCAATATATGCTGTATTAGCACTTTTTATACTGTTATTGTTTGTCATCAAATCTTTCTTTAATTTACCTAAACTTTTAAATGACTTATTTGAAATCTTATCTAATTTTTTTGATATATCCCTATTATATTTTTTTTCCACTCTTAATTTTTGCATTTGAGAATTAAAAATATTGGCGGCAAGTCTTTTAGTAAACTTAATTACAGCTATTCTCAACATTATTGGAAAATACGATAATTCATCATACGTTACATATGTGTATTTTTGAAATTCTTTCAAATAATTACTTACAATACCATCATCTATTACTCCCAAATTTTTTTCAGTAACTTCATTTGCCATGAAACCAATTCTAAGTTGAGTTTTACCATCATTTGTTTTAACATTTGTGAAAGATAAGTCAACAGTTTCCGCAATTATATTTTTTGCCATTTTATATTCTTTTTCTATAACATAAAAGTTATCTAATAACCATTGGCCCGCAGGATGTGTCGGAATCTTGTTTTCAGCAGTCATATTAAGTAAATCATATGTTGCTTTAATTACCTTAAAATCATTTTTTAAATTAAAATATATATCTAATAAATATTCTTGCATAAAATTTTCTCCTAAATTCAATATAATTTACCCACATTATATAATAAATATCTTCAATATTCAAGCCCTATTTTATACATAAATTATGTATAAAATAGGTAAAAAAATAGCTACCAATTTGGTAGCTATTTTTTACCTTAAAGCGGTAATTCACTAAATTTTTTAAATACATTAGTAGAAATACCATACTTCGCAACTTCTTCAGTTTTGAATTTGGTATCCTCCAAAGACTTGAAAATTTCGTTTAGTTTTTCTTTCGGAATTTTGGTTCTTTTCATAATTATTTTCTTGTATTCATTCTGACTGTTTTCAAAGCTATTGGCAATCTTTCTAACCTCAGTAGTCTGCATTTGATTTTCTGTTTGAATATATGCTCGGACTTGATGCAAAACATATGTTGTATCCTTTAAAAAATATCTTTTCTCACCTAAAGCAAACAAAAGACAAGCAGAACTACAACATTTGTTAAACGCCACTGTAATTATTTTGTTATCCATTGCAGACAACAAATTGTACGTATCCATAGTTGCATTCAAATCTCCACCGCATGAATCTATGAGAAGTACAATATCAATTGGATTTTTGGTTATTATAAACTCTAATAATATGTTGGAAACAAAACTATAAAATTCTTCCTCAATTACTTCTGGTACACGTATAAAAACCTTATCCTCTGTTGTCCATACGCTATTTTGTAACAACTGTTGCTCATTTTCTCGTTCTAATGATCCTTCACATACCCGTGACCCTAAAATCATTTTGTCTTTCATATTAGCTTTTCCTCCTAACAAAATTATTTATCAAGTAAAACTTTAAGCTATATATATTATATCATGCTTGTCAATGTCTTCTCAATTTTTCAAGTGCCTCTTTAATACAGTCAACTATATAATCTGCGTCAAACATTGTGTTACATTCGCCATACGTAATTCTAATTGCACTTTTTGCCATATCATCAGATAGACCTATTGCTTTTAACACATGTGATGGAGTACTTGCTCCTGCGGTACAGGCACTACCGGAAGATACACAAACATTTTTCATATCCAGCATTAATACTAAGCTTTTTCCGTCTATTCCCTTAAATGACACGTTTACATTTCCAGGAAGCCTTGACAGCCTATCTCCATTTAAAACAACGCCTCGTACTTCATTAAGTAATCTAAATATAGTATGTTCGCGAAGCATAAAAAGTTTATCTACATATCGTGGCATTTCTGCTACAGCTAATTCTAATGCTTTTGCCATACCAACTATACCAGCTACGTTTTCTGTGCCTGCACGCATAGATTTTTCTTGATGTCCACCAGTTATGCAAGGCAAAAAGTCTACTCCTCTACGAATATATGCGGCTCCTACTCCTTTTGGGCCATAAAACTTATGTGCTGACATACTAAGTGCGTCTATTCCTAATGTAGCCACATTAATGTTTAATGTTCCCGCTGCTTGAACAGCGTCTGTATGAAAATATATTCCATGACTTTTAGCAATTTTGGCTATTTCCAATATATTTTGCACAGTACCTATTTCGTTATTTGCAAACATAATACTGATTAAAATAGTGTCTGGCGTTATTGCATTTATTACATCTTCAGGACGCACAAAACCTTTATTATCTACATCTAAGTATGTTACTAAAAAGCCTTGCTTTTCTAAGTCACTACAAGTGTTAAGCACAGCTAAATGCTCTACTTTACTTGTAATTATATGACGCCCTCTATGCTTATTTGCCATAGCAATTCCACGTATAATTAAATTATCTGATTCACTTCCACCACTTGTAAAATATATTTCGTCTGAATGTGCTCCAAATATATGAGCAATTTTAGTTCTAGCATTTTCTATTGCCGTTTTAGACATCGCACCTAATTTATATGAAGACGAAGCATTGCCATACCTCAAAGTGAAGTATGGCAACATTTCATCTAAAACTTCTTTTTTTACATATGTTGTTGCAGAATGGTCTGCATATATGATTCGTTCCATTTTATCACCTATATATACATATTACATTTATATACTATATTATATACAAGTTTTAAAATTTAGTTCGTCTGCTTTAGGGATATCTCTTTATGTTTATCTTTCTGTCTGCTTTAAATACTTCAATATACTTTGGACATCAGCTTTATCTTTTGGTTTATCACTTTTAATTTTTGAATTTAAAATTTGCTCTAGCTTTTGCACTTGATATCCTTGAAGCACATCATATTCAAATGGATACTTACCACTAACTACTACTTCAACCAAGTCACTAATGTGATAAAAACCACATTCATTTTTATCTTCCTCTTTTAAATTATACTTTACACGTAACTTTTCAAATAGCTCAGGCTTTACACACAGGTCTAAATCGTTCGCTCTGTCTCTTAGTCCATATAACACTAAACAACCACTAGACAGAATATAATATTCGGTAGTTGGTAAGTCTAGATCTTGTAATAATTTAATTACTTCTTGTTTATTCATTTACTTTTCTCCTCACAATAATTTTACAACGCTTTATATAAAATAATAATCAAAAGTTCATATAAAGTAAAGCAGCATAGATTTTTGTCTACACTGCTTTCCAGATTATAAAGTGTTTTCGTCAAATCTTTCCCAGGCCCAAATTTCAACAGTTTCAAGATACTCATTAGATATATTTGCTTTATATAACCTGGCTTTTGGCTCGCCTTCTTCCAAGCACTTTGTGTTTAGAAACTTTAATACAGCCTCTGTTGTTATACAATAGTCTATATATCCAGTTTCCTTATTTAAAACCTTGTATTTTGCTCCAGCTGAGTCAGTTTCAACCCACATATCTATATCTTCCATTAGATAATTAAATGCTTCTGCCATTCTAGGCGAACATTCAATTAAGTCCATATGCGTTTCAAATTCCAATAAAACTTTTCTCATTTCTAGCTACCTCTCTAAATTTTCTTAAAACTCTGATACATTATCTACCCTAACATGTTTAGATACATTTCCTTTATATAATCTAGCTTTCGCTTCTCCTTCTCGTAGACATTTAGTATTTAAGTACTTTAACACAACATCTGTATTTATCCAATGTCCAACAGCTCCACTTCCATCTATTAGTCTATATTCCGCTCCATCTGGTTCATTTTCTATCCAGCTATATATTCCACCTATAATATTATCAAAATTTTCAGCAATTCTATCTGGGCACTCTATTAAATCACAACGTTCACTAAATATTACCAATACTTTTTTCATCATTCCCTCCATCACAACAATATTTTACAACAATTTATATAAAATATCAATTGAAAAGCTTATATATAGTTAAGCAGCATAGATTTTTATCTACACTGCTTTTTTGTTTTAGAATTCTACTCGACTATCTGCACGAGTGTGTTTGGATACATTCGCTTTATACAATTTTGCTTCGGGCTCGCCAGATTTCAAATGTTTTGAATTTAAGTATTTTAGTATAGACTCTGTACTTTCTATACAACCCATTTCTCCATCCCCTAAATCGACTAGATATTCAGCTCCAGCTGGGTCAGTTTTTATCCAATTACGTAATCCACCTATTATGTTTCTAAAATCATCTGCAATTCTATCTGAACATTCGATTAAATCATTAGCTATATCATAGCACAACAATATTCTTTTCATTTTTTAATTCCTCCATACCACTCATATATTATATACCATTTAACTAAAAAGTCAATATTCCTAGGCTAAGGCGCAGGATAAAATCACAAAGATCAATTTTAAGAGTCATGAGTTTACATAATCTTTGTGTATCGCTATATAGCTCTTCCAATGTAGTTAAAAAATAATTTCCAAAGTTAGTATGATAATGTTAAAATAATTATGTAGGCTTTATGACATTTTTATTTTAGCATTATCAGCGCAGCTTTCTAATAACATTTAAATTTTTTTGATATTGTTATAAAACTCTGTTTTCAGCTTCTTTAAACATCATATTTGGCATGCTTATTTTTTTGGGGGATTCATTAAATTATGTCAATTTCGCCTTAAAAATTTCCAATCATTTCACAGTCCATTTCAAAGTTATGTTACCTAACGTCCTTCAAAACCTAGTTTTGTGATTTTATCCTGGCTAAGGCGAGAGCGTTTGTTCTCGCCTTAGCAATGTAGTTTATTTAATAATACCAACAATGTGCTCCTGTATGGCTATATGTTCCGTCTGAGTAATACCTTTTAACTGCATGATAATGCGGAAAATAACCATCATCTACACTACCGTGCCAACCCCATTCAGCATAGCCTATTGGGCTAGCACTTTTACAAACCGCTTTTGCGCGATGCTTACTCGTAGCCCACACACTTTTGCCCCAACGTATTCTTCTTACCGCGGAATCATATGATAATCCAATTCCAGCAGCTATGTACACATCATTTCCGATAAGGTAGGCTGGAAAATACTCTGCATTATTGGCTTTTCGTTTAAGCGTAGTTGCTAACTTTGAAGCTGCATAACACACAACACCAGAAATACACGCTTTGCCAGCCCAAATAAGTGAATAATACAAAGCACTTGAAATTACAACAGTCGAACCAGCAATCGTAATAGCAAATTGTGGTGTAACTGCCTCAGCTGTGTTTACTTCGCCTTCAAGTGTTTCATTTTCTTTTTCCACTTTCCAGCTAGCAATGCCATCAGTATTTACATCTGTTATTTCAAGCAAATATTCGCCATCATCATCAATATAGAAAATTTCGCCTGTATCGTCATCATACTTCAGCTCAAATTTTCCATATTCTCCGTCAACAACGTAAGATATTGTGCTATCTTCGTTTTGTAAAACTTCCATTCCTATTTCTTCTCTTAAGGCTTTAGAAGTTTCATCTTCTTGCTCTAAGAAATCCGGAGTCTCTACAGCATTCTGCTTCTCAGATACACAAGAAGATAAGAACAGCATACAAATAACAAGCATGAGACTGATTGCCCGAGTTATAAAAGAACGATTCTTTTGCATAAGTTTTGCTCCTTTCAAGAACATGTGAATTAATTTGTGGATATTGTTTGTTTGACTATTCGTATTAGTTCTGCATTGGTATTACCCCTTTCATATTTTTGATTATATGAATTAGCAATTATTCCTGTCACACATGGTGCTAAAAAAGAATTGCCATCATATTCTTCAGTTCCTATTTTTACGGAATTAATACTCTTTAATATGATACGAGTATCTTCATTGTACAATTCTATATTATCTGTTTTTCCAACGCAAATTACACCATCATACATTGATGGAAAGTCTACTTCTACATTAGAATTGTTAATTGAAGAAACTATTATCGCCCCATCAGAAATTAAGGCGTTTATCATGCACTCAACATTCTCACTATAAATGCCAAATGACAAACTCATATTTATTATGTCTATTTCATTGCCTTTACACCACTCCAGTGCTTTATATACAGCCTCGGTTGAAGCTAAACCATATTTGTTTATAACTTTGAGCATATATACTTCTGCATTTGGTGAAATACCATAGTTTGGGTTGGATATAATATCTAAAACAATACTTCCATGTCCTATGTAATCAGCAGTATCTTCATCATTAGAAAAATTTATCGCATTTGATACAATTTGCCCTTTTGATATTCCACTATCAATTACAGCTATTTTAACATTATCACCATAACCGTATTTATTATGAACTGTTCCAGATAGTTTTGATATATCAATAACATTCATATTCTGACTCAAAAACATCCTACAAATTATAACCACTAATATCACTGCTAAAGCAACCATACCTAAAAACTTAAATATACTTTTTTTCACAATGCTTTCTCCATTCTTTAAAATTTTAAAGACTCTCATTTCATTTTGGTAAATTATACCATCATTCTCAGATTATGTCAACAACCTTTCAATAATTATAGTAAAAAACAAGAGAAGCCTTACCCTGCAGACTTATCTTCTCTTGCGTTTATTTATTCTCTTTTATTTACTCTTGTTATTTTCCAAAGCCTTAATACACGCTGGACAAATTGTTGGATGAGTTTCGTTTTCTCCAATGTGTTCACTATATTTCCAACATCTCTCGCATTTTGCTCCATCGGCTTTTGCTACAGATATGTTTCTTTCTCCTTCACGTACTTCCACTTTAGACACTATAAGTACCATTGCAAGAGTATCTGCCATATCTTTAAACATGTTGTACTCATTGCCATTTAAAGTAAATATTACTTTTGCGTCTAATGGGTGACCTACTAGTTTTTCAGCTCTTGCTTTTTCTAGTGCAAGTAATGCTTCTTCTCTTAGTGCATATATTTTATCCCATTTTTCTACAAGGTCCTTATTCTCGTACATAGCATTTGCCTTTGGCATATCTGCAAGAAGTATAGACTCTGTTTTGTCTTTTTCAGAAAGGTTAATATAGCTCCAGATTTCTTCTGCTGTAAATGAAAGTATTGGTGCTAGTATCTTTGTCATTGTAGTTAATACATCGTACATTGTAGACTGAATGCTTTTTCTTAAAGTATTTTTAGCGTCTAATGTATATAATCTATCTTTTACAACGTCAAGATATTTTGAGCTTAAATCTGATGTACAGAATCTATGTATTGCATTAAATACTGCATGGAATTCATATTTATCATAAGAAGCAATACTATCTTTTACAAGCTCGTTTGTTTTGTACATGATGTATTTATCTAATTCGTCACGGCCCGCATACTCTACATATTCTGTATCTGCATTAAAGTCTGAAAGGTTACCTAGCATAAATCTTGCTGTATTTCTTATCTTTTTGTACACTTCTGCTATTCCTTTTATAATGTCCTTAGATACTCTAACATCTGCGTGGTAGTCTGAAGATACTGTCCAAAGTCTTAATATATCTGCTCCGAACTCATTACAAACGTCCATTGGGTCTACACCATTACCAAGGCTCTTTGACATTTTTCTCTTATCTTCGTCTATTAAAAAGCCATGTGTAACATTTTCTCTATATGGTGCTACACCTTTTACTGCAACTGAAGTTAGAAGTGATGATTGGAACCATCCTCTATATTGGTCATTTCCCTCTAAGTACAAATCTGCTGGCCAGCTTAAGCCATATTTTGAAGTACCACATACTGCAAAGTGACTTGAACCTGAATCAAACCATACGTCCATTATATCTTTTTCTTTTACAAGATGTGTACAACCACATTCGCACTTAAAGTCAGAAGTTCCAAGTAATTCTTCTGGTGACAATTCATACCAAGCATTTGTGCCTTTTTCTTTAAACACTTCAATTAGCTTAGCTATTGTTTCGTCAGTTATATATTCCTTGCCACAGTCTTCACAGTAGAATATTGGAATTGGAACGCCCCATGTTCTTTGACGAGATATACACCAGTCACCTCTGTCTTTTAACATGTTAAGCATTCTTTCTTCGCCCCAAGCTGGATACCACTTAACTGTTTTTACAGCTTCTAATGCATTCTGTCTAAACTCTTTTACAGATGCAAACCATTGAGTTGTAGCTCTGTATATTACTGGTTTATGACATCTCCAGCAATGTGGATATGGGTGAGTTAGTTCTTTTTTTGCAAGAAGTGCATTAAGTTCGCCCAAACGTTCAATTACTCTTTTATTTGCCTCAGTGTATTTCATACCTTCTAGCTCTCCAGCCTCACTTGTCATATATCCTTTATCGTCTACTGGACAAATTATTTCTATATCTCCATAACGTTTGCATGCAAGATAGTCTTCATGTCCATGCCCTGGAGCTGTATGTACAAGTCCTGTACCAGCGTCAAGTGTAACTAGCAAGTCGTTATCTGAACCAAGTATTACACGAGAAGTTTTTGGAAGCATTGGATGTTCTAGCAATATACCTTCAAATTCATTTCCTTTAAATATTTTATCTAGCACAGTGTACTCAGTAATCTCTGCTTCTTTCATAACAGAATCTACAAGTTCAGCTGCTATTACATAGTACTCGTCATTTACACTTACTACTAAATACTCAAAATCTGGATTTACTGTAACAGCTTGGTTACCAGGCATTGTCCATGGAGTTGTTGTCCATATTACGAAGTATAACTTGGACATATCTACTACGCCATCAAACACACCTTTATCTTCTTTTACTTTAAACTTTACAAATATGCTTGTAGCAGTATCATCCTCATATTCAATTTCTGCTTCTGCTAAAGCTGTTCTACAGTCTTCACACCAATATACTGGCTTTAAATCACGGTAGATGTAACCTTTTTTATACATATCTGCAAATACTTTAATTTGCTCTACTTCAAACTCTGGGTCAAGTGTTACATATCTATTTTCAAAGTCTCCCATAATACCTAAACGTTTGAAGCCTTTCTTTTGAAGCTCTACTTGCTCTAATGCATACTCCATACATTTTCTTCTAAACTCAGGAATTCCTACCATGTCTTTGCTAATTTTTAATACTTGTTCTACTTTTTTCTCTATTGGAAGTCCATGTGTATCCCAACCAGGAATATATGGTGCATAAAAACCTGACATGTTTTTGTATTTTATAATTATATCTTTTAGTATTTTGTTAAACGCATGTCCCAAATGTATATTACCATTTGCATAAGGTGGTCCGTCATGTAACATAAATGACTTACCAGTTTCTTTGTTTTTTTCTACCATTTTAGAATATATATTATTGTTATATAGCGTCTCTAGTATTTGAGGCTCTTTTTCAGGTAACCCTCCACGCATTGGGAAATCTGTTTTGGGTAGATTTAATGTTTCAGAATAATTCTTTTTCTCTGCTTCCATATATTTCTCTCCTTTATATACTTTTAATTGCTTTTTCTAATCTTTCTTTTGTTCTGGCTTCACCTAGCACTTGCATTATGCAATATATATCTGGTGTGTTGTGTCTATTTGTCACAGCTACTCTTATACAGTCAGTAACGTCAGCGATACTTCCTTTGAAACTTTCAGGAGATGCTTTGTACTCTTTCATGTTAGTGCAGTAACCAAGTGACTCTGCCATAGTTTTAACATTTCCAAACCAGGTTTCTTTGTCTAATGAAGAACTATGCATGCTTTTATATCCTTCTAGCACGGCTTTTATATCTTCCATGCTTAATTTTTCCGTATTAAAATCTAAGCCGTTTTCTGTATCTTTTTCAAATAACTCGTCATACATGTAGAAAGTATTTGGTAAGATATCTTTGTACTTTGCAATATCTTTTCTTATTTTTTGTACATTGTCTCTTTCTATTGCAAAAACTTGTTTTGTGTAATTAATATCTTTGTTAAGCAAATCATAAAGCTCAGTACAATATACTTTTGCCCATTCTAACACTAGGTTTAAAAGCTCTTCACTGTTTAGTCTTGAAATTACTTCCTTAGATACATCAGTAAGTTTTGCCATATCAAATAAAGCACCTGAAGAGTTTAGTTTATTTAGTTTTACATTAAACTCATGCCAAGACGCTGTTTTATTTGCTTTTCTCCACAATTCATAGTCTGAATTTATAATCGTAAGAAGGTATTCTATAATGCTATCTGCTGGATATCCTTCTTCAATAAAGAATGATACTGCTGACTCTGGGTCTTTTCTTTTAGATAGTTTTCTTTTTGAGCCGTTATCATTTTTCATTATAGTTGGTGTATGTGCATATTTTACTTGTTCAAAGCCTAATGCATTAAATAGCTCCAAGTGAAGTGCGGTAGATGGTATCCACTCCTCGCCTCTTACAGCTATTGTTGTTCTCATAAAATGGTCATCAACAGCATGTGCAAAGTGGTATGTTGGAAGCCCATCAGACTTAATTATTACTATGTCTTGGTCATTTTCTGCCATTTCAATTTTTCCACGAATTATATCTTGTACTTTAACTTTTCTTAAATGACTTCCAAGAGATCTAAAACGCACAATATATGGTTTACCCTCTTTAATTTTTTCTATCGCTTCGTCTGCAGTGTAATTTCTACATCTTGCATATGTTCCATAGTACCCTGGTATTTGTTTATTCTTTTCTTGAGCCTCTCTTAATTTATCTAGTTCTTCTGATGTACAAAAGCAAGGATATGCACGTCCACGGCGAATAAGTTCCTTGGCACACACTTTATATATGTGTTCTCTCTCACTTTGTTTATATGGGCCATAGTCTCCGACTTCTTCTGTATCTGATACAAGTCCTTCATCGTTTATAACCTTAAAAGCTCTCATTTGAGTTATAAGGTCATGGACACCATTTTCAACTTCACGTTTTTTATCTGTATCTTCAATTCTAAATATAAACTTACCGTTTGTTTCATTTGCAACAGTCATGTCTATAAGCGAACCAAATAGCCCACCTATATGTAAAAAGCCTGTTGGTGAAGGAGCAAAACGAGTTACCTCTGCTCCTTCCGGAAGATTACGTTTAGGATATCTCTTCTCCAAATCTTCTATTGTTTCAGTTACATCTGGAAATATAAGATTGGCTAATTCATGATTTTTATTTTCCATTGTTTTATTCCCCCATTTATATGTTAATTATTTGTCTTTACCTCTGTAATTATTGGTAATATCATTGGATTACGTTTTGTTTTTCTATACACATAGTCGCATATTTCTTGTCTAAGAGAAGACTTAATACTTGACCACTCCGTAACATGTGCTTCTTGAAGGCTTAGTATTTTTTCTTTTGAGAACTCTCTTATTTCGTCTACAAGATCTTCAGACTCTCTAACGTATACAAAACCTCTTGTTATTATGTCTGGTCCGCCGACTAAACGACCTGTTCCGGCTTCAAGTGAGAACACTACTAGTATCATACCATTTTCAGATAGAAGCTGTCTATCTCTTAGTACTATGTTTCCTACGTCTCCTACACCTAAACCATCAACTAATACAATTCCTGATGGAACTTGAGTTCCAAGTCTTGCACCATTTTCGTCTATCTCTAGTATTCTACCGTTTTGAGATATAAATATGTTTTCAGACTTCATACCAACTGATTTTGCAAGTTCTTTATGATGTCTTAAGAATCTATACTCACCATGTACTGGCATAAAGTATTCTGGTTTTGTCAAACATAGCATCATTTTTAATTCTTCTTGACAAGCGTGACCTGAAACGTGTACATCAGCAAGTTGGTTATATATTACTTCTGCCCCTATTTTTTGAAGGCTATCTATTACCTTACCTATAGACTTTTCATTTCCTGGTATTGGTGAAGATGAAAGTATTACCATATCGTTTTCTGTAATAGTTACTTTCTTGTGTTCGCCTTGTGACATACGAGCAAGGCCTGCCATAGGTTCGCCTTGTGAACCTGTTGTAATTATTACAAGTTGTTCAGGATTATATAATCCAATTTTGTCTATGTCTATAAACGTATCTTCTGGTGCCGTTAAATATCCTAGTTCACGTGCTACGTCCATTACACGCACCATACTTCTACCTATTATACTTACTTTTCTTCCGAATTTTACAGCTGAGTTTACTATCTGCTGAATTCTATGAATATTTGAAGCAAATGTTGCAACAATTATTCTTTTCTTGTTGTTCATAAATAGCTTATCGAACTCAGCACCAACTTTTCTTTCAGACATTGTATAACCAGGTCTTTCTACGTTTGTTGAGTCAGACATTAAAAGTTTAACTCCTTTGTGTCCAAGTTCTGCAAATCTTTGGAAGTCCATTGGCTTTCCGTCTATTGGTGTATAATCTACCTTAAAGTCTCCTGTATGTACTACTGTACCAACTGGAGTTGTAATTGCAAATGCAACTGAATCTGCTATTGAGTGAGTTGTATGAATAAACTCTACTTTAAATTTACCAAGTGTAACTGACTCTCCAGCTTCAACACACTTAATCTTAGTTTTATCTGGCAAGTTGTGTTCTTCAAGCTTTGCTTTAATAAGCCCTACTGTAAGCTTCGTTGCATAAATTGGTACATTTATTTTTTTCAAAAAATATGGTATTGAACCAATATGGTCTTCGTGTCCATGAGTTATTACCATACCTCTAATTTTGTTTTTATTCTTCTCAAGATATGTAATATCTGGTATTACAAGGTCAACACCTAGCATATCGTCTTCTGGGAAAGCTACACCACAGTCTACTACAATTATATCGTTGCCATATTCAAACACTGTAATGTTTTTTCCTACTTCCTCCAATCCACCTAGAGGTATTATCCTTAGTTTGTTCTTTTCAAAAAAGCTCTCTTTTATAGTTGGAACTTTTTTCACATTCTTTTTGCTATTATTAATTGTTCTAGAAGTTTTCTTAGGTTTTATTTGAACGCTTGGTATACGTTTTTCTTCTACTTTGTTCTGTATATTTTCGATACTCGTTGTATCTATTGTTATATTTTCAGTTTTTTTAACTCTTTTTCTAATATTTAATTTATTTGCTTTAATACTATCGTCATAGATAGTGCTTTTTTTCTTTTCTTCCATTATATCACTCCTTTTTTGTTATTAAACCTAATTTAATTTTCCCGAACATTTTTCAACAATTTTTCTACCGAACAAGCTATGACAAAACATTGCCAAAATACCTAATTAGTATACAACATTCATGCTTTAAAGTCAACAAAACGGCATGGATTTTTAAATCCACACCGTTTTTAAAAAGGTTAGTTTTCTGCCGAAATCTCGTTCAATAGCTTTTTCGTAACTTTAAAATAGTCTTTTGTCCTTTGCGTCATTCCAAAAAACTTTCTCTCCGCGTTAACTTCTCTTAAATAGCCTACAACATTAGGAGCAAACGTATCTTGCCGAAGAGGTGCCACAAGTTTCACGAACTCTTTATAATCCCGCTCTTTGCAATTCAAAAAAATTAGAAAAGCTCTTGAGTTTGGATACTGTGCTTTAAGATTGCGTAAAGCTACGAGTCCGTCTTTCATTTCACGACACATTTCATATAAAGTATTAGCCATTACTTTTTATCCTCCTAAAAATTATTTTAGTTAAGTCGCTATTAACTACAACTAAATTGTACCAAATTTCAATAATGGTGTCAACAACAACAGGACAAAAGAATGAAAAAAATTAAAAAAAGCGTAGAAACATTGAAGTAT
>CAYZTN010000003.1:0-45193 GCA_964481385.1 uncultured Clostridium sp.
AATTTTAGGGCTTATGTTTAAATTTTTTTGGGACATTTTCAAAAATCATTGACATGGAAAATATTTAAGTTAAAACTATTGTCGATAACACTTCAAACTAGTCGAAAGCATATAAAGTAAAAATCATATGTAATATAATAGCAAAAGAAATTTTAAATTATTTGGAGGCTAAAAATGTATGAGTTTACAAAAAGAGCACAAGTGGCACTAGAACATACTAAAACTTTTGCTAAAAGTATAAATTCAGGATATATTGGAACCGAGCATATTTTGTATGGCTTGATTAAAGAAGGAAAAGGCTTGGCGTGTAAAATATTAGTTTCTCAATGTGTTACAGAAGATTCTGTAGAGGAGAGTATTGTAAGATTGCATGGGACGCCTAAAAAGCTAAGCAAAGTTGAACCATCTCTTACGCCAAGAGCACATAGAGTGCTAGAGGAAAGTGTGAATGAAGCAGAACATTTAGCATGTAAATATGTCGGAACAGAACATATTTTAGCAGCACTGTTAAAAGAAACAGACAGCATGGCGGTTAGAGTTTTAATAGATTTATCTGTAGACCCAAACAAAATACTATTGGAACTGCTTAAACTTACTGCCGAAACTGAAGTGCTTAATAGTTCTAGTATTTTCAAAAGAGTTAATACACCAAATTTAGATATGTACGCGAAAGATTTAACTCGGACTTGCACGTGCTGGAAAGCTTGATGAGGTGATTGGAAGAAGTGCAGAACTTGAAAGAACTATAAGTATTTTATCTAGATGTACTAAGAATAACCCATTGTTACTTGGTGAAGCAGGCGTTGGTAAAACCGCTATAATTGAAGGACTAAGTTTAAAAATTGCTAAAGGAGAAGTTGGGGAAAACTTGCTAAATAAAAGAATTTTAATGTTAGACATCTCTTCTTTGGTAGCAGGTGCAAAGTATAGGGGGGACTTTGAAGAAAGACTAAAATCTTGTTTGCAAGAGGCAATGGAAGCAAAGGACATAATTATATTTATAGACGAAATGCATACGCTAATTGGAGCTGGGGCTGCAGAAGGAGCAATAGATGCAGCAAATATTTTAAAACCGTTTTTGGCACGTTCGCAAATACAGTTAATTGGCATTACAACAAACGCAGAATACCAAAAGTATGTGGTAAAAGACAGTGCGTTTGCTCGTAGATTTCAAACTGTAATGGTAGAAGAACCGACTATTGATGAGTGTTATGAAATAATAAAAGGCGTAAAAGCAAAATATGAAAAATACCACAAAATAATAATACCAGATAGCGTAATAAAATTTGCTATTCAAGAATCTGTAAGGTATATTACCGAAAGAAATTTGCCAGATAAAGCAATAGATATAATAGACGAAGCTTGTACCAATTCACAAATTAAACTATTAAATGAAAAGAAGGACGGAAAAAGTGAACTGCAAGTTTTATTAAATAAAATAGATAACAAAAAGAAGTTGAAATCTATGACACTTACAAAAGAAGATGTTTGTGAGGTTATAAGTCAATGGACTAAAATACCAGTATCAAAACTTAAATCAAAGGAAAGTAATAGGTACAAAAATATTGAGAAAAATTTGAAGTTAAGAATTATTGGCCAAGATGAAGCGATAGGAAAAATTTCTCACGCCATAGTGCGAAGTAGAGTAGGGCTAAAAGACCCAAAAAGACCAATAGGTACATTTTTGTTTATAGGGCCAACAGGTGTTGGGAAAACTGAGCTAGTTAAAGCGTTAACAGAAGAATTATTTGAAAAGTCTGACGCTTTAATTAGACTAGATATGTCTGAGTTTTCTGAAGCACATAGCGTAGCTAAACTTATAGGGTCACCACCAGGTTATGTAGGTTTTGGCGAACAGGGAATTTTAACAGATAAGATTAGAAAGAAGCCATATAGTATAATTCTTTTTGACGAAATAGAAAAAGCACATTCGGATATATATAATGTGCTGTTACAAATATTAGATGATGGACGTTTAACGGACTCAACTGGGCGAGTATGCGACTTTAAAAACACAATATGTATCATGACGTCTAATGTTGGTGCTAGGTGTATAACGGACAAAAATACGATGGGCTTTGTAAAGGTAAGTGATGAAAAAGAAGAATATGAAAAACTAAAGGCAGCTGTCATGAGTGAAGTAAACAAAAAGTTTAGTCCGGAGTTCTTGAATAGACTAGATGATATCATTGTGTTCAATAGACTAAGTAAAACAAGTGTTAGAAAGATTGCAACAATATTATTAGAAGAAGTAAAAACTAGAGCAAAAGCTAAAGGAATTAAGGTTAACTTTGAAGATAGCGTAATAGAGTATATATCTACTGTTGGATTTGATTCTAAAAAAGGAGCAAGACCTATTAAAAGAGCGATTGAAAAAAATATAGAAGATAAATTTGCCGAGTTCGTTTTGGATAAAAAGATAAACTCAAAAGCGGAATTTAATGTAGCTTTTTCGAAGGAGATAAATGACATTGTTATTACTAAAAAGGAAGCTACAAAAAGGAAAAAGGAAGAGAAAGTATAAGTAAATAAAATAGCCATAAGGTATAGACCTCGTGGCTATTTTAGTATTAATCTTCTTCAACACTTTCATCGTCTGCTTGGTCAAGTGCCATATCATAAAACTCAGCTTCATTTGCAACTGGAAGTGCTTCCACATTTTTAAGCTTTCTTTCTATTGTACGAGTTTTGCGAGTTGCGTCACTCATAGTATTAGATATTTCCATTAGTTTTTTGTTTGTTTTATCTAGAAGATCTCCAAACTTGTTAAATTCAGTTTTAATTTTTCCTAAAAGCTCCCAAACTTCGCTAGAACGTTTTTCTATTGCAAGTGTCTTAAAGCCCATTTGTAAGCTGTTTATAAGAGCAACAAACGTAGACGGACCTGTAATTAAAACTCTGTATTTTTGAGTTAAAACTTCACATAAACTAGTATTTTTAATTACTTCACAATACAGACTTTCTGTAGGTAAGAACATTATTCCAAAGTCAGTTGTATAAGGCACATTAATGTATTTATCTGAAATTGCTTTAGCACATAATTTAATCTGAATTTCTAAGCTTTTTTTACATTCTGTAATAAGTGTTGTGTCTCCTGTTTCTTCAGCTTCTACAAGTCTCGAATAGTCTTCTACAGGAAACTTTGAGTCTACAGGAAGCAAGACTGTGTCAATTCCATTTTTGCCAGGAAGTTTAATTGCAAATTCTACAAAGTCATTCGTCTTTGGTTTTATTTTTACATTTGTAGAGTATTGTTCTGAAGTTAAGAATTGCTCTAATATGTTAGATAGTTGAACTTCTCCCCAGTAACCACGTGATTTTACATTTGTAAATACCTTTTTTAAATCTCCTACGCCTTGAGCTAAGTTTTGCATTTCTCCAAGTCCTTTATACACAGATTCAAGTCTGTCGTTAACAAGTTTAAAAGATTCTCCTAAACGTTGCTCTAATGTGTTTTGAAGTTTTTCGTCAACAGTCATTCTCATACGTTCTAGCTTATCGTTATTGTCTTTTTGAATATGTTGTAAGTTTTCGGCTACAGTTTTACGTATGTTCTCTAATTTTACTTCGTTTATAGTAGTTAGGTTTGTAAGACTGTTTTGTTGAATGTTTGTACTTTCAACGATTTTTGCGCCAATGGTACTCGCTAATTCTTCACGAGTAAGCCTTAATTGACTTGCAAGTTCATGCTTGATATCTTCTGACTTGTCGCGTTTTGAATTTTTAATTATAACTATGACAAGTAAAATTATTATTACGATTAGTGCTGCAATAATTAGAATTAAAGTAGGTTCCATATATTTATACACCTCAATAACTATTATACTGAACAAAAGTTCATTTGTCAATGTTAAATTTCAAAAATCTGAAAATGTGTGATTTTCAAATTAAAGCTTGACAGGCTAAGGGTCGCATGGTAAACTAATCACATCTTGGTTTAATTTTTTCTAAAATTTATTTTTATTTGTATTTTTTCGTTTTTTAAATTTATTCAGAAAATTTATTCGAAGATTATTTTATTCTTAGGAGGTCTAAATTGAAATTATTATTACCTAAAAAAGCTGAAGTATTTCATAAATTATTTAGCAAAGTAGATAAAGATGTGTTAAATGATATGATGTCAGCTGTTATGAAAACAAAATCCAAAGTAGCAGATATAGAGCTAGAAAGTTATGAAGATGTTTCTGCTAGCGGAGAGTATATTACACCAGATTTTAAAGTTATATTAGAAGATGGTGCGGAGTACCATATTGAACTTGAACAATGTTTTTATCCAGAAATTATAGATAGGACGACTTATCATTTAGAGTCTAGGTATTTGGCACAAGGCGAAAAATATATAGACTACAATGATTTTAAAAAAATAGCAGTTGTTGTAATTTTAGATTATACAATAGAAAATTTAAAGGAATTTGAACGTCCGGACACAATGTGGCATATAAGTGAAGAAGAAACTGGTAAGATGTTAACGGATATAATGGAAATGCAGTTCTTTGAATTACCAAAGCTATATGATGCATATAAGAAAGAGCCAGATAGTCTTAAATATCAATGGTTAATGTTTTTAAACGCACCAGATAGCGAAGAAGTTATGAATATTATAAAAGAAAATAAGTATATTCGTGAAGCAATGAACGTATTAGAACAAATTAGTTGTGAAACTACTTTAATATAAACGTTGATGTATATGTAAAACTGAAAAAATACAACAATATATTACAGTTTTAAATTTAAACTTTTTTATCATTTAACCTGCAAAATTTTATTCAGGAGAAAATTTATGAAGGATGAACAATTAACAATAGAATCAGAAGAATCTTACAAAATAATTAGAAATAGTGTACTAAACGCACAAGCAAAATTGTACACAGCAGTAAATTCTGCAATGGTACAAGCATATTGGGAAATAGGGCAAGAAATACATAAGGCATGTGGAGAAAATGATAGAGCAAAATACGGTAAGAAGCTATTAGGATATTTATCAGAACAGTTAACGAACGAATTTGGAAAGGGTTTTACAGTTACAAATTTAAAGAATATGAGACAATTTTATCGTACATTTCCAATTCGTCAGACAGTGTCTGACGAATTAAGCTGGTCACATTATAATTTATTAATGAGAATTGAAGATGAAAAATCTAGACAATTTTATGCTAAGGAATGTGTAAAATCTAATTGGAGTGTTCGACAGTTAAAAAGACAAATAGGAACATTCTATTATGAAAGGTTACTTGCAAGTCAAGATAAAGAAGCGGTATCAAAAGAAATAGAATTACAAGAAAAGGTAGAACCTAAAAATATAATAAGGGATCCGTATGTATTAGAATTTTTAGACTTAGAAGGGAAAACAAGTTTTTATGAAAAAGATTTAGAACAAGCAATAATAGACCATTTGCAAAAATTCTTATTAGAGTTAGGAAGAGGATTTTCCTTTGTATCGAGACAACAAAAAATAACTTTTGATGGTAGACATTTCTTTATCGATTTAGTATTCTACAACTATATATTAAAATGTTTTGTAATAATAGATTTAAAATTAGGAGATTTGACACATCAAGATATAGGACAAATGCAAATGTATGTAAATTATTATACAAGGGAAATGATGAATGATGAAGATAATCCGCCAATAGGAATTATACTTTGTGCAGATAAAAGTGAGCAAGTTGTAAAATATACTTTGCCAGAAGATAATAATAAAATATTTGCTTCAAAGTACAAATTGTATTTGCCGACAGAAGAAGAATTAAAAAAAGAGCTGAATTTAGAAAACTATGTGAAAAAAGATGAAGATGGGACTATTAAATAAAAAACAAGGTGTGAATTACAGAAGCACACCTTGTTTTTTGTATCTATTCTGCTTTGATAATGATAATGCTAAAACAAATGTTATAAAACCTACATTTATATATTGACTCTATCAATAAGCTATGTGAGTTTTAAAAGCACATGATATTTTTGTAGTTACAGTGATATAACAAGTTTTTTATTAAAAACATATAGAACTTTTTAATGTAAAGAATACATAAATATCATTTGTGCTAATTTTCGACATTTTTTGCAGATAATTATGTAAAATTTCTTTTAAAAATTTTAATATTTTTTTGAAAAAAGTATTGCATTTGTTTTTCTATTTGATATAATATGGGTGTCAGTGGAGAAAAGTGGTACAAAGTGGAGGAGGTGTAAAACCATGTTACTAGGTGAGTTTAACCATACTTTAGACGAAAAATCTAGGTTAATCGTTCCATCTAAGTTTAGAGATGACTTAGGTAGTACTTTTATAGTAACAAAAGGTTTTGACACATGTCTTTCAGTTTTCTCAATAGCAGAATGGCAAAATTTTGAAACAAAGTTAAAATCACTGCCATTATCTAACGAAAATGCAAGAAAATTTGTAAGGTATTTTACAGCAGGAGCTACAGAGTGCCAAGTAGACAAACAAGGAAGAATACTTATTCCACAAAACTTAAAAGAACATGCAGGCCTTAAAAAAGATATTGTTTTCACTGGTGTTTCTACAAGAGCGGAAATATGGGATAAAGAAAAATGGGAGAAATATACAAGCGCAGATAATATTGACTTAAACGATATTGCTATTCACATGTCAGAGTTTGGCATATGATATAGATTTGCAAAAGATAAGATATAAAACAATAAACAAAAGAAGAGAATTTAGTAAACAAAAGCATAAAAACAAGGAAATAAGTACTTACTCGTACATATGATAAGATTTACATTACCTACAAAAGAAAAAGATATAATAAACAAAAGATAAAATAATGAATGTTTAAAATGAATTTGAAATATAGTGAATGAGAGTGTGGCAATCATGGCGGGGTTTAAACATATACCTGTATTAAAAAACGAAGTATTAGAATGTCTAGATATCAAAAAAGATGGGGTCTATGTAGATGGAACCCTTGGTGGTGCTGGACATTCTTTCTGCATTGTGGAGAGACTGGAAAAATATGGGTCTCTTATTGGAATAGATAGAGATTTGGACGCATTAAAGGCAGCAAAAGAAAGACTAAAAGACTTTCCAAATGTAATATATGTAAACAATAATCACGAAAATATAAAAGAAATATTACAGAGTTTGAATATAGAAAAAGTTGATGGAGTGTTGTTAGATTTAGGAGTTTCATCATATCAATTAGACGAGGCGAGTCGTGGTTTTAGTTATATGCACGATGCTCCACTAGATATGAGAATGAATAGGGAAGATAAACTTACAGCACACTTCGTGGTAAATAAATACTCAGAAGAAAGCTTGGCAAGAATATTTTTTGAATATGGTGAAGAAAAGTATTCAAAAAGAATTGCAAAAGCGATAGTAGAGCAAAGGAAACAAAAAGAAATTGCTACAACATTTGAACTAGTGGAGTGTATCAAAAGTGCAATGCCACGTTCTGCGTTAAATGAAAAACAACACCCTGCAAAAAGAGTGTTTCAAGCAATTCGTATTGAAGTAAATGGTGAGTTAATAAATTTATCTGGCGCTTTAAAAGACGCAGTGCTTATGTTAAAACCAGGTGGAAGACTTGCTGTAATAACATTTCACTCACTAGAAGATAGAATAACAAAAAAGACTTTTGAAGAATTAGAAGGGCATTGTACTTGCCCAAAAGAACTTCCAAAATGTGTATGCAATAAAGTGTCTTACGGAAAAGTAATTACTAAAAAACCAATTACAGCTACTGAGGAGGAGCTAAATGAAAATCCAAGGTCAAGAAGTGCAAAACTAAGGGTATTTGAGAGAATATAAAAGGAAGGAGGGTGTCTTGTGGCACAGTCAAGTGTAGCTTATGATTTTGAGCCTGCTAAAAAAACAAAAGTTACAAAAAAGCCAGAGTTCAAAGTTATTAAAAATAAAAATTTAAATAAACATAAAGCACATAAATCAAGCAAGACATCTTTAGTAATTTCTACTCTTTTAATATTTGCAATGCTCATTATAATAAATTATAGGTATAACATAATAAGCGAGAAAAATTTAACAGTTCAAAGATTGCAAATGGCCGAGTCGGAAGCAAATGCTTTGCTTACAAACGCCGAGATTGAGTACAGCAAAATGGTGGATATAGTTGAGGTTGAAGCATATGCAAAGCAACAACTTGGAATGCAAGAACCAGAAAAAAGTCAGATGGTATATATAGGAAGCAGTTACGCCGAAAATACAATTTCTGATTCAACTGAAAATGGCATTTCTAGCATTATTAATACAATAAAACAGAAGATAAATGAAATATTTTAGTAATAACCATAAGTTTCATAAAGTACAATGTAATAGTAGTTTATTGAAATATATTATGGTTATTTGTGTATAAGGGAGGTAACAATTTGGCTTTTGCGAGTGTAAAACATAAAAAAAGAGTGTTTATTTTGTTAGCCATAGCTATTTTGGGCTTTCTTTTGGTAATAGGTAGACTTTTCTATGTTCAAATAATAAAAGGAGACTATTATCAAGAGTTGGCATATAAACAGCAAACAAAGGCGAGGGAAGTGGAAGCTAGCCGTGGTACTATATATGACTCTAAAGGTAACACTTTAGCTATAAGTGTGTCTTCAAATACTTTAACTATTGCGCCTACAAATCTTGCTGATGAGGATAAACAAAGTATTGCTGAAAATATTGCTAAGATTTTGGAACTGGACACAGATTCAGTGCTTGCTAAGTTAAATAAAAAAGTTTCTCTTGTAACAATAGCAAGTAATATACAAAAAGAAAAAGCAGTAAAACTTTCAGAGTATATTGCAGAAAATGAACTAAAAGGTGTGTATCTTGACGAATCTACTACTCGTGCTTATCCATACGGTGCATTACTTTCTCAAGTTTTGGGCTTTACTGGTGTAGATAATCAGGGTCTGTTTGGCCTAGAGGTTGAATATGAAGATGAACTATCTGGTGTTCCTGGTAAAATAGTGGGAAGCATAGATGGTGGTGGAAATGAAACGCCATATGATGAGGAAGAATATGTTGCGCCACAAAATGGTTATGATTTAACCCTTACAATAGATGCTACAGTTCAGTCTATTGTAGAGAAAAACCTTGAAAAAGCTGTAATAGAAAATATTGCAGATTTTGG
This sequence comes from uncultured Clostridium sp., assembly GCA_964481385.1. Taxonomy (GTDB): domain Bacteria; phylum Bacillota; class Clostridia; order TANB77; family CAG-465; genus UMGS1649. The sequence goes on from CAYZTN010000003.1 coordinate 9,090, forward strand.
AACTTGCGTAATAGTTAGACCATCTACTGGAGAAGTGCTTGCTATGGCCTCATACCCAGATTATGACCCGAACAATCCCTTTGAAGCACAAGACGCAGAAATAGTTGCTAAGTGGGACGAAATGACAACGAAAGAAAAAAATACATATTTAAACAATATGTGGCGTAACAAATGCATACAAGATACATATGAGCCGGGCTCAATATTTAAAGTAGTAACAGCTTGTACAGCATTAGAGGAAGGTGTGTCAGATACAGAGTCTAAAGTATATAACTGTAGTGGATATATGACGGTTTTAGGACAAAGAATAAAATGTTGGAGATATCCACGTACTCATGAAAGTGAGAGCTTGCGTGACGGAATTGTAGACTCATGTAACCCAACTCTTATGCAAGTTGCAGCAAGAGTTGGTGTGCAGACGTATTGTGACTATTTAGAAGCCTTAAATCTATATTCTACTACTGGAATAGATTTACCAGGAGAAGCGTCCGCACAAGCGTATAAAAAGTCCAACATGACAGAGCTAGATTTGGCTACTACATCATTTGGGCAAAACATTTCGACTAGTACGCTTCAAAATGCAATGATTTATGCAGCAATAGCAAACGGCGGATACTTAATGCAACCATATGTTGTAAAAGAAATAAAGACACAAGATGGAAATATAGTTGAGACTACTGAGCCTAAGGTGCTAAAGCAGGTTTATTCAAAAGATACAACAACTAAAATGATGAGCATGTTATATGATACAGTAAACAATGGAACTAGTAAAGCTGCACAAGCAACAGGATATGTTATTGCAGGAAAAACTGGTACAGCAGAAGAAGATAGAGTACTAAATACGTACATGGCTTCTTTTGCAGGAATTGCACCATATAACGATCCTGAAATTGCAATAGTAATATCTATATATAACCCAACAAGTTCGCAAGGACATATGGGAGGCGTTGTAGCAGCTCCAGTTGGTGGCACTATAATAGAAGAAGTATTAAGATATATGGACGTAGATCCAAACTACTCAATAGAAGAAAACGCTGAAGAAGAAATGATTGTGCCAAATTTAATAGGTTTAACATACAAAGCAGCAAAAGAAAAATTAAGCGAACTTAACTTTAAAGTAGCTTGCGATAATGCTATTGCAGAAGATAAAATAATACAAGACCAAGTGCCAAAGTCAGGTGCAAGTATGACAAAAGGTGCAACAGTTAGAGTGTACGAAGACGCTACAGCTGCAAAAGCTACTACTATGGTACCAGATTTAAGAGGCTATTCTGTATCACGTGCAACAAGTATTGCAAGAAACTCAGGATTAAATATACGAGTAGTGGGAAGCGGTAGTGCGGTAATCCAGTACCCAAGTGCAGGCGAAGTTGTTACAAAAGGCTCAATAATTACAGTGAAATTTGCAGATACAACCGACTTGCATTAGTGTGGTATAATATTAGTGCCATTGAGTGTCATGGTGTCATTGGGGACGTTTCTATTTGACACTATTTATCTATTAAATAGAAACTATATGCTTAGTGTCAAATAGAAACGTCCCCAATGACACCATGACACTGATGAAACCAATGAACATCAAATGTGTATGTTTTGAAAATTCAAAGCAAGATTTTAGGAGGAAAATATATGTTATTACAATATTTATTAGAAGGTATAGAGTGTGAAACCCATGGTAATACAAATGTAGAAATTAAAAAAATTGAATACAATTCAGAAAAAATTGATGCGGGAGATGTTTTCGTTGCAATTAAAGGATTTGAAACAGATGGACATAAATATATAAAGGACGTAGTAGCAAAAGGAGCTGTAGCTGTAATTGGTGCAGAAGAAGAAAAAGAATATATCAAGAGTTTGAATTTAGATGAAAAGACTGTTGTTGTATTTGTTAAAGATACGAGATGTACATTAGCAGAGATTGCAGCAAAATATTATGATTTCCCTGCAAGAAAGCTAAAGCTTATAGGAATAACTGGAACAAAAGGTAAAACTACAACAGCGTATATGATAAGAGATATTCTTAGTGCTGCAAAAAAGCCTTGTGGTCTTATTGGAACTGTGGCAATTGAGTACGGCACTGTATGTATTGAAGCAACGCGTACATCACCAGAATCCCTTGATTTGCAAAAAGTGTTAAAAGATATGGTAGACGCCGAAATGGAATATGCGGTAATGGAAGTGTCTTCGCATGCTTTAGAGCTAGAGAGAGTTCATGGTATTAAATTTGATATAGCGGTATTTACAAACTTATCTCATGACCATTTGGACTTTCATAAAACTATGGAAAATTATCTTGCAGCAAAAGCTAAAATATTCAAGCAATGTGTTTTTGGAATAATAAACGCAGACGATTTGTATACAACTAAATTATTAAAACAGATTGACTGCAAATATGCAAAGTATGGTATAGATAATGAAGCAAATGTTACTGCTACGGATATTAGAATAAATAATAACTATGTAGATTTTAAAATGTATATAAATAAACAGTTACAAACAATTACAGTTGGAATCCCAGGAAAATATACAGTGTATAATGCACTTGCAGCTATTGCTGTAACAAGCATGCTTGGTGCACAGATGGAAGATATACTTACAGCATTAGCCAGTGTAAAAGTACCTGGAAGAAGTGAAGTAGTGGATATAGAAAAAAGCTTTGCAGTAATAATAGACTACGCGCACACTCCAGCAAGCTTAGAAGCTATAATCCAAAATACTAAAAAATACATAAAAGGTAGAGTTATAACAGTATTTGGTTGCGGCGGAAATAGGGATAAAGAAAAAAGATATGAAATGGGAAAAATATCTGGAACTTATTCAGATTTTACAATAATTACAACAGATAACCCAAGAGATGAAGAGCCAAAAGATATAGCTTCTGAAATAGAAAGAGGAATAAAGGACACTCGTGGACTTCATAAAGTAATATTAGATAGAGAAGAGGCAATTAGATTTGCTTTAAGAATTGCTTGGAAAAACGATACAATAATAATTGCTGGAAAAGGACATGAAACATACCAGGAATTAAAAAATGGGAAAAAAGAGCATATGGATGATAGAGAAACAGTAAAAAAGATCGCTGCCACTATGCCAGATAAAGATATAGTTAAATTTTAAAGAGAGGAAACATACTTATGAAATTACAAGTTTTGATGTGTTTAATATCATTTGTATCAACTATGTTATTGGCATTAATAATAATTCCAATACTTAGAAAATACAAAATAGGGCAAGTGGAAAGAAAGCTTGGGCCAGAAAGTCATTTGGCTAAGTCAGGCACACCGACAATGGGTGGTATAACTATGATTATACCTATATGTATCATACTTTTTATATGCTCATTTAAATATCCAATATTAGTACTACCACTTGTTACAACTTTTGGTTTTGGAATTACTGGCTTTATTGATGACAGAAAAAAACTTGTAGAGCACAGTACAGATGGAATAAGCGCAAAAATGAAGATGTTACTTTTGTTTGTAACAACTGCTGTGTTCATATTGTTATACTTTTTAGTATTTAATTTAAATACGGAAATGTTTTTGCCATTTGTATCAAAACCAGTTACTCTTAGTATTGGACTATTTGTATTATTTACTGCTTTTATTATGCTTGGAACAAGTAATGCAGTAAATTTAACAGATGGACTTGACGGCCTAGCAGCAGGAATAACTGCAATAGTTATGGCATTTTTTACAGTTGTTGCAGTAAAAAATAACGATACGCCAATGATAATATTAGGTGCTACGAGTGTAGGAAGTATACTAGCGTTTTTAGTATTTAATATAAAGCCAGCAAAAGTGTTTATGGGGGATACTGGTTCTCTTGCACTTGGTGGAATAGTTGCAAGTACTGCTATTGTTATGCAAATGCCAGTATATCTTGCCATACTTCTTTTAATACCAGTACTTGAAACGCTATCTGTGGTGTTACAAGTTGTATACTTTAAGTTAACAAAAGGAAAAAGATTGTTCAAAATGGCACCTTTGCATCACCATTTGGAGCTTAGTGGAATGAGTGAAGAAAAGGTTGTAATCCTATTTTGGACTATTACAGCGGTGCTTTGCGTTGTGTCATATTTAGTGTAATGGAGGAGGTTTGAATCCCATGGCAATAAAAGAAGCAATTAAGAAAACACCAAAAAAGAATAATGGGAAAGAGTTAGATTTCATATTAGTTTTTGCTATAATAGTGCTTTTGTGCGTGGGGCTAATTGCTTTATCTTCTGCAAGTTCATATACGGCACTAATTGTGCAAGGTGATAGTAATTATTATTTTACTAGACAGCTAGCTTTTGCGGTAGTTGGAGCAATTGCTATGTTCGTTATATCTAAGATAGATTATAGTATTTACGAAAAATATGGGTATGTAATATATGCGATAGCTTTGGCAGCGATGTTACTGGTATTTGTACCGGGATTAGGTTCTGAGGTAAAAGGTGCGAGACGTTGGATAGATCTTGGATTTATAAGCTTTCAACCATCAGAACTTATGAAACCAGCGCTGGCTATTGGAATAGCTACATATATTAGTAAAAATCAAGATAAAACGAAAACGTTATTAGGTTATGTTGTACCTGCTTTAATGATAGGTGCAGTGTGTATTGTAATGTATTTTCAGTCACATTTAAGTGGTGCAATAATAATGGGAGTAATTGGTGCAGCTACAATATTTACAAGTGGCTTTAAACTTAAAACGCGAACAATAGTGATAGCTATTATCGTGCTACTTACTGCTGTTTCATTATTCTTATTCACATCAGAATACAGAATGGAGAGAGTAAAAGCGTTTTTAAACCCAGAAGAAGATATAACGGGAAGCAACTGGCAACCTACACAAAGTCTTTATGCAATTGGTTCAGGTGGACTTTTTGGAGTAGGCATAGGGCAGAGTAGGCAAAAGTACTTATGGCTTCCTGAGTCACAAAACGACTTTGTATTTTCAATATGGGCTGAAGAGTTTGGCTTTGTTGGAAGCTTGGCTGTGGTATTGTTATTTGTTTTGTTTATATATCGTGCGGTAGCTTTAATATTAAAGTCAAGAGACCTATTTTCAGTTATGATGGCAACAGGAATTATTTCAATGTTTGCTTTTCAGATGATAATGAATGTAGCTGTTGTAACAAAACTTATTCCAACGACAGGAATGCCACTACCATTTTTTAGTTATGGTGGAACTTCGCTTTTAATAAACTTGGCATCAGTTGGAATTGTTCTAAACGTTGCAAGGCAAAGGAGATATTAGTATGAGGGTAATAATTGCATGTGCTGGTTCAGGTGGTCATATAAACCCAGGAATTGCAATAGCAAATATAATTAAGGCACGTGAGCCAGATAGCAGTATTTTGTTTATTGGTACAAAGACTGGACTTGAAAATGAGCTTGTAAAAAAAGCGGGATATGATATAAAAAGTATAAGAGCAGGTAGACTTCATAGAAGTTTTACATTAGAGAATGTTAAAAACATGTATAATGCAGCACTAGGTATAACAGATAGCAAAAAAATAATAAAAGAGTTTAAGCCGGATATTGTTATTGGAACAGGTGGATATATTTGTGTGTCGGTAATGAAAGCGGCGGATATGTTAAAAGTGCCATATGTACTTCATGAGAGCAATGTATATCCTGGACTTTCTGTAAAATTAAATGCAAAACATGCAAGTAAAATACTTGTTGGATTTGATGAAACTAAAAAATACCTGCCAAATGCCAATGTTGTGTATACAGGAACACCTGCAAAGTTTAACACTGACACAATAGATGCCTTGTCCAAAGCTAAATGCAAACAAGAACTAAAATTGGACGGCAAAAAAGTAGTTTTTGTAACTGGTGGAAGTCAAGGTGCCAAAAAACTAAACGAAACAGTTATTAAAATGATTAAAAAATATATGCCAAAAGACTTTTTTACAGTAATTGCTGTAGGTCATGGAAATTTTGAAACTATAAAATCACAAGTTGGTAACGAGTATGATAAATATATTAAAGTAGAAAAATACATTTACGATATGGAAAAAATGTATAAAGCATCAGACCTTTTAATTACTCGAGCTGGTGCAATGACTGTGTTAGAACTAGAAATTGCAGCAAAACCAGCAATACTTATACCACTTCCAACAGCAGCTGAAAATCACCAATACTTTAATGCAAAGGTGTTGGAGAAAAATAACGCTGGGCTTGTAATAGAAGAAAAAGACTTAAACGAAGATGTACTGTATGAAAGAATAATGAGGTATATAACAAATGCAAGCTTGTTAAAAGAAATGGGAAAGAACGCAAGAAAGCTTGTTATAGAAAACGTTGAAGATAGAATATATAGCGAAATTAAAAATATATAATTGTTATTATTAATGTCATTTGGGACGCTTCTGATTGACACTCGTTAAGCAGTGTCAATCAGAAGCGTCCCAAATGACATTATGACACAAATACTACTTGAAAACTTATTTAATTTAGTATATACTCATATAAAATATAAGGGGTACATATTTATGAGTAATATAATATATATTTTAAAAAGATTAAAAAGCATGGATAAAAAAGCCATGATGGAAAAAATAAATTCAATACATTCAAAGACTAAAATGTCTAAATTAAAAATATTTTTAGATATGCAAAAGTGTGCAACGCGTTATGGTGCTGGATATATGGATTATGATTTGTTTGAGATGTATAATTTAACTGATGAACAGAGGGATACTTATCTTACAAGAGGCAGAAACAACGCTTTTGTAGTAAAGTATTGCGATATGGACGTTCTTCATTATTTTACGAACAAAGACGAATTTAATACTACATTTAATAAATATATTAAAAGAGACTGGATAAAAGTAAATGGTATGCCTAAAGAAGATATTATAGCATTCTTTAAGAGACATAAGGTATTTATGGCAAAGCCAATTGATGGCGGTTGTGGAAAAGGAATAGAAAAGATAGATGTAGCAACTTATCCATCTTTAGATGAACTGTATGATTATTTAACTCAAGACGGAAATAACTTTGAACTAGAAGAAGTTATAGTTCAACATGAAAGTGTATCAAAGATATACCCTAATGCTATAAATACAGTAAGAATTGTTACAGTAGTTACTACAGATAAAGGTGAGTCTTTACTTGAGCTTCCTGAAGAGGAAAGAAAAAGTGCTACGCTTGAGCCACATATAATATGTGCATACTTTAGAATTGGCAATAACGGAAAATGTGTGGACAACTTTAATAGCGGCGGAATGGTAGCACCTGTAGATGAAAAGACAGGTGTGGTATCTAAACTTGCAATAGATAAAGCAAAAAATGTATATGAAAAGCATCCGATGACGGGTGAATATATTAAAGGTTTTAAATTCCCTTATTGGGAAGAAGCGCTTGAAATGTGTAAAAAAGCGTGCCTAGAGATTCCGGAAATGGGATACGCCGGCTGGGACGTAGCCTTTACTCCAAACGGGCCAGTGTTTGTTGAAGGCAATGAATTTCCTGGCCATGATATATATCAACTGCCTGTTCATACACCAGATAAAATAGGGATGATGCCTAAATTTGATTTTATTAAAAAAGAAAAGTGAAACTATGAATAATAAAAATGGTAGTGAGGATGAGCTTCATTGCTATTTTTTGTTGTTCATGACTATTGAGTTATTTCTGTTTTGTGATATAATAAAATAGATGAAAGGTATATATTAGGTGATTTTTATGTCTGAAAAAGGACAACCTAAAAAACCTATAAAAAAGAAAAAAAAGTTAAGTAGAACACAGAAAAAATTTTTTAGAGGTACAATATATTTTGTTTTAATACTTTTTTTGCTTTCTTTGATATTTTTAATAGGGTATGGTATATATTTTTTTAGAAATAATGAAATGTTTAATATAACTAGTGTTAAAGTGAATGAACTAAAGAATTATACTTCTGAAAAAATATTGGAAACGAGTGGTATAGAGCTATATACTAATATTTTCAAGCTGTCTAAAGCTGACGTAATAGAAAATATTAAGAGTTTGCCTTATGTGCAGAGTGTAAAAGTAACAAGAAAGCTTCCTGATGTTATAGAAATTACAGTGTCTGAAAGGGTGCAAAAGTATGTGGCATATGCTAAAGATAGTGGTCAATATGTAAGGCTTGACTCTGATGGGTACGTGTTGGAGGTAGTCAATGTGTCTGAAATATCGGAAAGTTTAATTTTATTTGGACTAAACTTTGAAGATGTGATTGAGTTAGGATATAAATTGACGGATATAGAGCTAGAAAAAATTAAAAGCCTTGAAAGAGTTATGGAGATATATACTAGAAATTCAATACAGGCAAATATTACAAGCGTAGAGTTTAAAAACTCATATATATACTTAAATCTAAATGACAAATTGAGTGTAAAATTAAAAGATAATAGCAAGCTAGAATATAAAATTTCAGTGCTAAAAGAGATTTTAAATGAGATAGATGGAAAAACTGGTGAGTTGGATATGACTCAAAATAATCCAATTTACTCTGCAATATAGAAAGGAGAAAAGAATGTGACTAAGAAAAGTGGTATTATAGATAAGGTTCAAAAAAAGTCTGTAGATAAGAAGTCAAAACCACCAAAAAGCGTTGATACAACAGTTATTGAACCGTTAAATAAAGAGATGGAAAAAGAGAAAGTAAAAGATGCCAAAAGTTTCTTTAATACAAAAAATCTTAGAGTGTATATAATAATAGGAATTGCTGCGTTTTTCTTTACTTTAATAATATCTGCGCAGTTAAATACAGTATCTAATACAGATATAATTGCGGAGGGAATGAGAGAGGCAGAACTTTTATCTGAGTTAGCTAAAGTAAAGGAAGAATTAAAAGAGTTAAAGGAAGATTATGAAAAGAGCCAAGAAGTAGTAGAAGAATATAAGTCAAACGCGTCAACGAATGATGCTTTGATAGCAACTATGACTGAAGAATTAAATGCAGCTTCTGTATTAGCGGGTTTAGTAGATTTAAAAGGAGAAGGTGTAGTTGTTACTATTCATGATAGTACATCAAGTTCTCCTGACTTGAGTGCTGAAGCTGGTCTTGTTCATGATACGGATTTGGTGTCCATTGTTACAGAACTTAAAGCCGCTGGTGCTGAAGCTATTAGTATAAATGGCCAAAGAATAATTGCTATGACTCCAATAAGATGTGTAGGACCTACTATACAGATAAATAGTGTAAAAGTTGCAGCGCCATTTTACATCAAAGCTATTGGTAATTCTCAATATTTAGAAAGCGCATTAAACATCAAAGGGGGAATAGTTAGTAGTTTGAGAAGATATGGTTTGACTATTGAAATAACAAGACAAGAGGATATTAAGATAGATAAATATGATGGAAACTTTAAATTAAGAACTGCGACAGTTGTAAAATAAGGGGGAATTCTATGTTGGGAATTATAATAATAATTGCGTTTGTTGTACTAGGTTTTTTTCTAGGTTCAGACTTAGTAGTACCATATACATTTACAGAATATATTGCTGTTGCTATATTGGCTTTCTTGGATTCTTTGTTTGGAGGAGTAGCTGCAAATATGCAAAAAAAGTTTGACCTTTTAGTGTTCATAACTGGTTTCTTTGGAAATGCCTTGATAGCAATTTTTTTAGTGTATTTAGGTCAAAAACTAAATGTAGATATTTATCTTGCGGCAGTTATAGTATTTAGCACAAGGTTATTCAATAATTTTAGTATAATGCGTAGAAGTTTACTAGATGGTCTCACAAAGAAACGCAAAAAGAAAAAACAAGAAAAAATATGAATTATATTAAGTACTTCAAAATAGAATGTATTGAGGTGCTTATTTATATGGGAAAAATATATATTATTGGAGAAGATGAAAGACAAACAAACTTAAAGAAAATGTATAGTGAAAGATTAGTTTCGAACTTAGTTGAAGCAGATTGTGTAATAATGCCTACTCCACTTACAAAAGATGGAATAAATATAACTGGAGCGGGAAAAATCGATACAGTTGTTCCTTTAATAAAGCATAAAGTTGTTATAGCTGGACGAATACCGGAAGCTGTTGGAAAAAAATTCGATGCTAATAATATTACATATTATGATTTAATGGAACAAGAAGATTTAGCTGTGAAAAATGCAGTTCCAACAGCTGAGGGTGTTATATTTAAAATATTACAAGAGCAAAAAACTACCATATTTAATTCAAATGTTTTGGTTCTTGGTTTTGGAAAGTGTGGTAAAGCTTTAGCGGATAGGTTGTATGGTTTAAAGGCAAATCTTTTTTGTGAAGCAAGACGCAAAAAAGATATTGCACAGATAGAAAGTTTGGGGTATAATAGTGTCGATATAGCAAAATTAGAACAAGTTTTGCCTAATATGGATATTGTGATTAATACAGTTCCATATATGTTACTTAATAAAAGAAGATTAGAATTGTTAAAAAAAGACGCCTTAGTTATAGATATTGCGTCAGCGCCGGGCGGTACTGATTTTGAGTACTGTAAAGAAAAAGGTATTAGAGCATATTTAGAGTTGGGGATTCCAGCTCGCACGTCACCAGTGTCGGCTGCACGTTTTACAAAAGAAGTAATAGATAGTATTTTAGGTGATAGAACATGAGCTCTATAAATGCCATAATACTTGGAATAATTCAGGGAGTAACTGAGTTTTTTCCAATATCTAGCTCGGCTCACTTAATTGCTGCAAGATTTTTGTTTAATATGTCCGATTCTACTTTAGGTAATCTTACTTTTGATATAGCACTACATTTTGGAACGCTTATAGCTATAGTGATATATTTTTTTAAAGATTTTGTATTAATGTTAAAAGAAGGCTTTAAGTTCAAGAAAAATGGCGTGTATAGCTTTGGTGCTTTATCTAGTTCGGGTAAGCTTTTGTGGTATATAGTTATTGCTTGTATACCAGCTGGAATTGCAGGAGCAATGTTTGATGATGTAATTGAAACGTATATACGAGAGTCTAGTGCTGCTCCACTAATTTTGGCCGGAACCTTGAGTATTATGGGCATTTTGTTGTATTATATAGATAAGCATTCTGAAGCGGTGACTGACTTAGATAGCGTATCATTAAAGCAAGCTTTGTTTATTGGTATAGGTCAGATGTTCGCCATAATTCCAGGCTTTTCAAGGTCTGGTACAACAATGATGGTGGCAAGAAAAGAAAAGCTAGATAGAGCGTCGGCTGCTAAATTTTCGTTTTTATTGGGTGTGCCTGTTATGGCAGGAGCGACTATTTTAAAATTTAAAGATTTAACACTTTCTATGATAGATTTGCCGTTTGTATTAGGTGTAATAACGTCATTTGTAGTGGGAATAATTTGTATAAAAGTACTTATGGTAGTTATTAAAAAGGTAGGATTTGAGTATTTTGCCTTGTATAGAATAGTGTTAAGTATAATATTAATTATTACATATGTTATAAGATAGGGGAGATGTACAAATGAGTATAGTAAATGTAAAAGAGATAGTAGAAAAGAAAAAGAGTAATTTAAAAAGAGAGGTGCTCGAATTAAGAGATTTAGGCATAATACCGAAGCTTGCTGTAATTCTTGCAAATGACAATGACGCTTCAAGAGTTTATGTTGGTAGAAAAAGAAAAATGTGCCATGAATTAGGAATAGACGAAGTGGAATATATTTTTGATAAAAAGGTGACTACGGAAGAAATTATTAAAACTATAGAAAAATTAAATGAAGATAGTGAAATAGACGGAATACTTGTGCAATTACCATTATTTAAGCATCTCGATGAGCAAAAAGTGTTAGATAGCGTAAGTCCTAAAAAAGATGTTGATGGTTTTAGCTCTGTAAATGTTGGAAAATTATATAAAGGAGAAAAAGATATTGTACCATGTACTCCAAAAGGAATTCTTACAATACTTAAGGAGCTGGATACAAATATACAAGGAAAGAATGCTGTTGTTGTAGGTCGTTCACAAATTGTAGGCAGACCTATGGCAGCACTACTTTTAGCAGAGGGAGCAACAGTTACAATATGTCACTCTAAAACTACAGATTTACCACTTCATACACGCATGGCAGATATTTTAGTTGTGGCAACAGGTGTACCGCATTTGATTAAACAAGATATGGTTAAAGCTGGAGCGGTAGTAATAGATGTTGGAATGACTAGAGTAAATGAAAAATTAGTTGGTGATGTAGATACAGAGTCAGTGGCTTCGGTTGCAAGTTATGTTACTCCGGTTCCTGGTGGAGTGGGACTTACTACAGTATATAGTTTAATGGAAAACGTAGTAGGTTTGGCGAAAAAGAGAAATAAGTAAAGAAAATCTATTAAAAACATATTATGGCTTATAACATAAAGAAAGTAAATATGAATGCTATTTTGTATTCAAGTTTTTGTTTCTCTTATTAAATAACGAAAGAAGGAGATAGTTTTTATGAAAAACAACAAATCTGCTATATCGCTCATTGTGTTGGTAATAACTATAATTGTTTTAAGTATATTGGCTACAGTGGTGATATTAAGTTTAGTTGATACAAATATAATTAGTCTAGCGAGTAGTACGGCGTTCAAGGCTGACATGGCAAATTACAAAGAAGCATGTGAAATTTACGTAACGAAGCAACTTGTTGATGATTTAACTTTTGATAGAGAAAAATTAAACGTAACATATGCAAATAATTCAATTGTATTTAAAAATATTTTTGGTGACAACGTACCAGACAAATACAAAGAGAGACTAAGAGTAGTACATGGTAAACTTATGTATGAGACAGACGATGAAACTGAAAAAGCCGTGCTAGAAGAGCTTAATATAAAATCGTTAATAACTAAAGGTATTGCTGAACAAATGGTTAGCCCATATATAGGATATTATGCAGATGTAGATGGAGATGGCTTGGTAGATGGTGTAATATTTGCAGATTTAGCATATAGCGTAAGTGGTGGAACATATGGTACAACTAGCGTAGGTACATTTGAATATAAAGCAGTAACAGATAAGAATACATTAAAAGATTATGTAGTTAGTCAAGAAAGTTATACTGCAATGAATGAAAGTACTACGCTAAGTTACGGAACAAAGCCAGTACTAAGAGCAATAGATGGGACAACAGGAACAAATAGATTTTATGTGATGAAACTAAGTGATTTGGTTGTAAATAATAAGACAACCTTTTGTTGGTATTATAGCAAGAATGGTTCATTAGACGTATCACGAACCGCTGCTGATTTTGGAAGCGGTAAACAAAATACATATAACATGATATCCGACTGGAATTCAGATACGAGTAGTGATAAAAATACTAGAGATGTGTGGAACGCAATGCAAGAACAAGCATATGATACAAATTACAATAAAGAAAACAAAACGGTAGATGATTTGGTATGGTTTTTACCATCAAATGGTGAATGGTCTGCGTTTGCATATTACTTAAATAATAAAGATACAGATCCATTGACAACATCTAATTATTTGTCCGCATATGGCCTTAATAGTTCATATTGGACGTCATCGAGTTGGAGTAAGGACGTTGCGACAATTATTGCTTTTAATTATGGCTTTGTGAGCAATGCTCCCATCACTGGTTATTCATATATACGCTTAGCTACAACTTTCTAATTAAAAATAGATATAAAGAATGAGTTTTATCAATGGCATAATTTAAACATATTTCAACTTTTGAGAAAATGGAAAATTAAAGTTAAAATAAATAAGTCGTGATGAAGAGTTACAAGTTTATGGCTATAATAAGCTTAACAAAAATATTAATAAGTAAATATATTTTAAGAGTAGGAAAAAATGAGAATGTATAGTTTCCTACTCTTTTATTACTATTTTGGAGCGTTTTTGGTTTCTTTTTTACACATTCCATATCCTATGCCGAGTATTATCCAGAATATTGGCGCAACATGGGTAACTGATATGTTACCTGCTGCTTGTATAAGATATGATAATATACTTAACCCTACTGCAAATATTGTTAAATTAGATTTGTCTTTCAAGTATTTTTTCCATATTGTTATTCCAATTATTGCAATAATTGTTATATAGCAAATAAGTGAAGGAATACCAGTACACACTGCTATATGTAAATATTCACAGTGAGCTTTATCAAATATATGATTAGAAGTGTAATCAGGCTTTAAGTATATATGTTCTACAAAATATGCACCAAGAGAATCTGGGCCTACGCCAAGCAAAGGATATTGTTTTATAATATCTAATGAAACCTTGTATATAAATCCTCTGCCGGATCCGAAGCTATCGCGGTCATTTTCTATATTTTTAGTTTCTTTTTTTAATGATATAGCTTCACCAATATATGTATTTTGGGTGCAAACATTTAACACAGCGAACATTAGTATAAAAGACAATACTAATAAGCAAATATTTTTTGATTTGAATTTTTGAGTTATGGCGTAAATTAAGATAATTGCGAAATATATTGCAAATGTAATATATCCACCTAATGTTCTTGTGCAAACCAAGGCTCCAAAAGTAATTATGCTAGTTATTAAGTAAAAAGGATTACCTTTTTTCAAAAATACTAACATGTATATTGGTAAAAACATACTTAGGTAGCTTGAAAAGAAGTTAGGATTACCGAAAGAGCTAAATGCCATATATACATGTATATCAGTCCTACCAAGTGCATAATAAAGAATTGCTTGCACAATACCAACAGCACTTACAATTATCGTTGAAGTTGCAAGGTAGGGTAAAAAGCGTTCGTTCCAATCAAAAAACTTATACGTTAAATAAAATAAGACTATGTATAAGTATAACGTAATTGCACCTTCAAATCTTCCGACAGCACCATAGATTATTGGAAACGGAAAATATCTTGAAGTTACGGTAGATAAAACTATGAGTAAAGCATATATTGCAACTACTAAATCCAAGAGGTTGGTTTTTGTTTTACTAAAGAGCTTGACTTTTTCGCCTCTTTTGTGAGATTTTATCATTTGAACTACTTTTATACAAATCATAGTTATAGCTGCGATAATTGTAAAAAAGTATGTAAGCCTTATTTGATTAGTGTGTTGATAAATGTATGGTAAAAAGCATACAGGTACAATTATAACAATAATAAATAAAAGAATTGATATAATTGTACTGTTATCGAATTTTAAATTATCTATATATTTTTTTATATTGGGTTTTGTTATTTGTATTTGAGTATTCATTTGTTTATTCCTTTCTTTTTCGTTAAAAGTATATATCAAAAACCAAACAATAACAACACAAACTTAATAAATTATATATATTTTTCACCTAATGGATTTATGCTTTTATCTTTAAAGTAAAGTGAAAAGTGAAAGTGTACACCTGTTGTATCGCCATTTAAAATGCCCGGCGATATGTATTTTGGACCTACTCTCGCTACCATTTGACCACCAAATACTCTTTCGTTATATTTTACTAAAATATCATTAGCTAAGTGACAATACATAGATTTGTATCCATTGTCATACTGTATAATTAACATGTTTCCACCTGAATAGTTGAAACCAGAAAAAGTTACTATACCACTAGACATAGCATATACAGGGGTTCCTTCATAAACTGCACAATCAATTCCATTATGAAAAGAATTATCAAAAGAACGCCATCCATACGAGGAAGTAAGAATATAATCACATTTAAGTGGAAATGTTAAAGAGTTTTTAGAGATAGTTGTGCAAAAGCAAGTGATACAGATAACGAAAATAACGCACAAGAATTTAAAATATTTTTTGAACAAAATAATCACCTAGTTCATTATACTATGCTTAAGGCAAAAAGTAAAACCGAATAAGAGTGTCGAAAAAACGCTAAAAATAGCGAAAAATAAAGGCGCGCATATATATAATGATTTTTGTTGATTTTATTTTTTGAATATGATATATTTATTTCGTAATTTAGGAGGGAATAGTTTATGAAAAGAATTAAATTATTTGCTATTATGTTAGTTTTTGTTTTGTGCTCAATTTTAACTACAACAGTATTTGCAGCTGAAATGAGTGAAGATTTTAAAAAGATATTAACTGATGGAAAACTAATCGTAAAAGCTTACAAACCAACAAATAAGGAAAATGCAACTTTGTTATTAGACCTATATCTTATGGACAATTACAAAGGTTTTTCAATAGATAGTACAACTTTTAATAGCGACTTTACAAGTTGTGAGTTGTTGTATAATACGGAAAGACACGTTGTAAATATAGAATATAAATATGACGAAGAATTGAAAAAAATAGTAGACGGATATATGGAAAAAATACTAGCTCGTAACAAAAAATTTGAAGTTGATGACTTAGAATTAGTAAACTTTTGGATAAACGCAAAAGGAGATCCAGAGTATTTAATGAATTATTCAACAGAGCTTAATAAAATGATAGGATACAAGAACTTTACAATTAGGTCGAGAATGGGTAGTGGTGCTGAGTTTGAAGCGATGTCCGCTGGATTTGATATTACAATAGATGATACAATATACGCTATGACAAGTGATCCTAAAATTGGAACAAAATCAAATCATGTGCTATATGTTCCAAGTGATACAGAAGAAACAAAAGAAGCTCTTATAGCGGCTATTCAGTCAAGAATAGATAATGCGTTTGGTAAAGGAAAGGTTGTAATAGAAGCAAAAGATGGGCAAGTTATTGACTATTATTTAAAACCATTTAATGATTCGGTTGATGAGTTGCAAGCACAGATAGATGAAATACTAGCAATGCCTGCTGAAGAACAAGACCAAAGTAGACTTAGAAACTTGCAAGATAATCTTAATAATTACAAAGTATCTAAACAAAATGCGGTTGATAGTATAGAAAATGAAAACGGAGGGTTAAACTTTCTAAAAAAAGCAATCGGAGGATATTACTTTGTAGCAAAAGTAGGAGATGAAAGTCATCTATTTGTGTTAGTTAAAAGCGATGCACTTGTTTCAAAAGAGATAGAGCATATAACATCTGACCTTAAGACTGATGTTACAGTAAAAATGGAAGACAATTTAGTGCCAATTGATACACAAGTAAAAGTAGAAAGGGTTACAGAAGGTGCAGAATATAACAGAATAATTAAAGTGTTAAACGTTGAAACGAGTGAAATGTACGATATTTTGCTATATTCAGAGAGTAAAGATACATATGTAACTGAACTTTCAAATGGTATGTTTGAAGTAAGAATTCCTTTAAGTGAAAAGTTTGAAGGAAAAGATTTAATAGTATATTATGTAGATAGTAATGGCAAAATTACAGCGCATTCGGTAACAGTTAGAGATGGCTATGCAGTATTTACGACTACTCACTTTAGTATATATACTTTAGCTGTAAAGCCTGTAAAAGATGATACTCCTCCAACAGGAGTAAGAAATAATGATGCTATCAGAGCAGTATCTATGCTCGGTATAATGGCATTGGCAGGTATAGTATTACTTAAGAACATAAAAGAGGAAGATTAATTTTAGGGCAGAGTGAAAGTTCTGCCCTGTTTCTGACCAACTGAGTTACTGACACGTTGACATATATGGTATAATATATATTGTAAGAGGTAAAATATGACAGAAAGTTTTAGAGAAGTTTTAGATAGGGAAAAAGAAAAAGAATATTTTAAAAATTTAACTGAGTTTATTAATAATGAATATGCGACAAAAGAGATATTTCCACCAAGAGATTCTGTTATGAATGCAATGAAATATACACCATACAAAAATGTAAAGGTTGTAATTGTGGGACAAGATCCGTATCATGGAGTAGGAGAAGCTCACGGTTTAAGTTTTTCTGTAAATCCACATATTGCAATTCCACCTTCTCTCAAAAACATATATAAAGAGCTAAATAAAGAGTTGGGGCTATATATTCCGAATAACGGTTATCTTATGAAATGGGCAAAAGAAGGAGTACTTCTTTTAAACAGTGTTTTAACTGTGGTAAAAGATACGCCAGCTTCTCATAGAGGTAAAGGCTGGGAGACGTTTACGGATGAAATAATTAAAGCGGTAAATGAAAAGACTACTCCAGTTGTATTCTTACTTTGGGGAAACTATGCAAGAAACAAAAAGTCCATTATAACTAACCCAATACATTTGGTACTTGAAACTTCACACCCAAGTCCTTTTTCAGTAAGAAATGGTTTTGATGGGTGTGGACACTTTAAAAAAACAAATGAATTTTTAATAGAACATGGAGAGAAGCCAATAGATTGGCAAATTGAAAATATATAGAAAGGGAAAAAATGCAAACATCAGATTTTAAATACGATTTACCACAGGAGCTAATAGCTCAAACACCACTTAAGGATAGAACAAGTTCAAGACTTATGGTGCTAGATAAAAAAACAGGAGAAATAACTCACAAACATTTCTATAACATTATAGACTACTTAGAAAAAGGCGATACTTTAGTTTTAAATAACACAAGAGTAATACCTGCAAGAGTATTTGGTACGCGTGAAGGTCATACCGGAAAAATTGAAATGCTACTTTTAAAACAGCGTGAAGGAGACGAGTGGGAATGTTTAATTGGACGTGCTAAAAAAGTAATTCCAGGTACAGTACTTGTATTTGGTGATGGTATGTTAAAAGCACATGTGCTTCAAGTGTTAGAAGACGGGGTAAGACATGTAAAGCTTGAATATACAGGAATATTAAATGAAATATTGTATAAGATAGGGACTATGCCGCTTCCACCATATATAACTGCTTCTTTAAAAGACCAAGAACGTTACCAAACAGTATATAGCAAAATTCAAGGATCTGCTGCAGCACCTACTGCTGGACTTCATTTTACAGAAGAATTGCTAGAGAAAATAAAAGAAAAAGGAGTAAACATTGCGTATGTTACGCTACATGTAGGACTTGGGACATTCAGACCAGTAAAAGTTGATGATGTGGAAAACCACGTAATGCACAAAGAGTATTATGAGATAGACGAAGCAACTTGTGAGTGTATAAACGAAACTAAAAAAAGAGGAAATAAAGTAGTGTGTGTAGGAACAACTTCATGTAGAGTATTAGAGTCTGCAGCAACAGATACAGGAGTGCTTGTTCCAAAACACGAAGAAACAGGAATATTCATATATCCTGGATATAAATTTAAAGTGGTAGATAATTTAATTACAAATTTTCATTTACCAGAGTCTACATTAATAATGTTAGTATCAGCTTTAGCTGGGAAAGAACATATACTAAACGCATATAATACGGCTGTAAAAGAGAAGTATAGATTTTTTAGCTTTGGCGATGCAATGTATATAAAATAGGGGGAAAAAGTTATGAATGATTTTATAAAAAGTTTACAAAGTCAAGTAAAAGGAACTAAAGTTGAAGAACAAAAGGTAGAAAGCGTGACACGTCTTTCAAAAAAAGAATATGTAGAGCGTGAACTAAAAAAAGCGATGGAAGAAAGAAAAAGAGGTTCGGCTATATCTGATCCAAAAGCAGATAAAAGATTTATGAAAGATATGAGAAAATCTCTTGAAGAAGCTTATGATGAGGCGAAGGCAAAAGAATTAGAAGAAAACAAAGCTAAAGCCAAAACAGTTGAAAAGAGTAAGGAAGAAAAAGGTGCAGCTAAAAAGACAAGCTTAAGAGATATAAACGATAAAGATATTGGATATTTAGATAGACTGGCTTTACTTCATGAAATGAAAATGAAGATGTTAAAAGAGCAAAGAGATAAAGGAGACTATGTACCATCAAGTAAAGAAGCATATAAAGTAATGCTACTTGAAGCGTCTATTGAGCGTGATAGAGAGCCATATGTAAAAGGCCTAGAATCTGAAGAGTTAGCTTCGGTTGTAAAAATAGAAGAAGGGTATAAAAATAAAGAACTTGATGTAACTCGTGAGCAAAATAAAGATTTTAGAGAAAAGCTTTTTGAAATGAGCGAACTTAATAAAAAACTAAAAGATATAAATGACTATTTCGAAGAATTGCAAGAAAAGATGAGAAATGGCGAAATAGATGAAGAAGAATACAGAAAATGCATAGATAAAAAGCAATATGAGTTTGATGAAGTATTAAAGGATATAAATGAATTAAACCCAGAGAAATTGCAAAAAGCAGTAGACGAGCAACAAAGACAATCAAGACTACAAAAGCATTTTTTAGGAAAAGACTATAACGAAAAAGTGTATTTGCGTTCAAGTGAAGAGTTTAAAAAACGTCTAGACTATGCAAACGAGAAAAAATTATATAACGCGGCAGCAATAGTTACTGAAAACAAATATTTACAAAAAGAAGGCTTGGAGAGAACTATTAAAGAGACGGAAAATCATAAGGAAAAATTAGAAAAAGAACTAGAAAAGTTGGGAGATACACCAGACAATTTAAAAAGACGCACAGAAATATTAAAAGAGTTGAGAATTACGGATGCAAAACTTGACGGTTATGAAAATACTAGAGAAGATTTAGAAAATGGACTTGAAAAAGACATAGATGTAACTGGTGACATAGAAAACGAAAGCAAAGCGGTAGAAGAGGATATAGAAGATGTTGAGAAAGATTTTGAAGATGTAGAAGAAGTGCTAGACAAATCAGAAGAATTAGATTTTGACTTTGACAGTTCTCGTGCTGAAGCTGAAAGCGAAATAAGAGAAGAAGCTTTCAAAACTGGTGCAAGAACTGCAGTTGCGGTGAAGATAATTGACGACTGTCCTCATGATACAGAGCACGCTGTAGTAGCTGGTGCAGTTGCTGGAAAAATGAAGGAAAATAGTTTAAGAAAAGAATGGGAAAATACAGTAAGCAAAGAATATAACGGGGCAGACGTAAAAACAAAGCGAGATAGAGATGCAGCTATTCGCGAAGAACTAGAAGAACAAGAAAATGTATATGAAATAGAAAGAACTAGGGATAGAAGATAGGAGAAGGGAAAAGTAGTGAGTGCAATAAAGTATGAACTAATACATGAAGATAAAAAAACAGGAGCAAGACTAGGCAAAATAACTTTGCCACATGGAACATTTGAAACACCAGTGTTTATGCCAGTTGGTACATGTGGTACTGTAAAAGCCATGACTCCTGAAGAATTAAAAGATATGGTAGACGCTAAAATTATACTTGGTAATACATATCACTTGAATTTGAGACCGGGTATGGACGTAATAAAAGCTGCAGGTGGTTTACACAACTTTATGCGTTGGGATGGAAATATTTTGACGGATAGTGGTGGGTTCCAAGTATTTAGTTTACAGTCTATTAGAAAAATAACTGAAGAAGGCGTTGAGTTTAGATCACACTTAAATGGCGAGAAACTATTTATGGGTCCAGAGGTGTCAATAGACATACAACAGACGTTAGGTAGCGATATTATGATGTGCTTTGACGAGTGTGCACCGTATCCAGCAAGTTATGAATATGTTAAAAATTCAATGGAGAGAACTACTCGTTGGGCTAAAAGATGTAGAACTGCACATACTAATCGTGAGACGCAAGCTTTGTTTGGTATAGTGCAAGGTGGTATGTATAGCGACCTAAGAGAAAAAAGTGCAAAAGACTTAATGGAAATAGACTTTGATGGATATGCAGTAGGAGGCTTAAGTGTAGGAGAGCCGCTTGAAGTAATGTTGCCAGTTTTGGAAGACACAACTAAGTTTTTACCAAAAGATAAAGCAAGATACCTTATGGGAGTAGGAAGCCCAGATTATTTAATAGAAGCAGTGCTTCGTGGAATAGATATGTGCGACTGTGTTTTGCCTACGCGTATGGCAAGAAACGGAACAGCTTTGACTAGTCACGGTAGAGTAGTTATAAAAAACAAAAAGTATGAAATGGATTTTACACCACTTGACACTGAGTGTGACTGTTACGCTTGCAAAAATTATACAAGAGCATATATAAGACACCTATGTAAATGTGGTGAAATACTTGGCGCAAGGCTTATGACAATACACAACTTAAGATTTTTAGTACACCTTATGGAACAAGTACGTGCAGCTATAAAAGAAGATAGATTACTTGAATTTAGACGTGAATTTTATGCAAAATACGGATATAAAATACTGCCTGAGGATAAGTTTGAAAAGGATGATTTGAATGAAGCAAAGGGAGAAAAAGAAAGTTAAAAGAGGCGAAAAGAATATAATTACCACCGCTATAAAGTGTGTGGTATTTATTCTAGTACTCGTAATTCAGTTAGGACTAATATATTTTGTGTATTCTGGTGAGACATACATTGAGTATTATTACAAGAACATATACGAATATGTAAGTGTAGCTGTAAAAGCTTGTGGCATAATATATATTTTGTATACACATGAAAAACCAGAGTATAAAATACCGTGGATAATATTATTTGCATTTTTGCCTTTATTTGCTTTTGTTATGTACTTAGTTTACGGAAAAAGCAAAATGAATAAAAGGTTAAAAAAAGAGCGTCAAGATACGTTAAACGCTGCAAGCTCACTTTTTCCAGACGGAAGCAAATGCATGGAAGACTTGAAAAAGCAAGATGTTATGGCACATAGGAGAGCAGAGTATATAACATATGTGACGAGTTATCCATTATGCAAAAATGAAGGAATTGAGTATTTTAACATAGGTGAGGTATATTTTGAAAGACTAATTGAAGATATTAAAAAAGCTGAAAAATATATACTAATTGAGTATTTCATAATAGCACGTGGAAAACTATGGGAAAGAATTTATGAAGTATTAAAACAAAAAGCAGCAAGTGGAGTAGAGGTAAGTATAATAGCAGATGAATGGGGCTCTATTACAAGATATCCAAAGCATTTTTTCTCAGAGTGTTTAAAATATGGAATTGAGATATATAGATATAACCCAATAAGGTATGGCTTGAGCAACTACATGAACTTTAGAGACCACAGAAAGATAGTTGTAGTAGATGGGCGTGTGGCATATACTGGTGGAGTAAATATTGCAGACGAATATATAAACGAACATCAACGTTTTGGACATTGGAAAGATAATGGAGTGCGTATAACAGGAGACGTGGTAAAGAGCTTTACAATAAGTTTCTTGTGTAACTTGGAGGTTGCAAGTAAAACTAAAATAGATTATGAATGGTATATAAACGAAATAGATAATAACTATCCAAAGTTAAAAAACGCAGATAAAGGTTTTGTACAATACTTCCCAGATGGGCCAGATAATAGGAAAAACCCCGGAGAAAGTGCGTATGTGCAGATATTAAATACTGCAAAAGAATATGTATATATTTATACACCATATTTCGTGGTAAGTGACGAAGTGTTAAATGCAATATTAAATGCAGCACGCAGCGGAGTAGATGTAAGAATAATAACTCCACATAAACCAGATAAATGGTATGTGCACATAATAACTAGAAGTTACTATCAAGTGTTGTTAGAAGCAGGAGTAAAAGTATATGAATATAAACCTGGATTTTTACATGCTAAAACAATGCTTGCAGACAATACTACTTGTATGATAGGTACAGCGAATTTAGATTTTAGAAGTTTGAATTTAAATTACGAATGCTCAGTTTTAACCTATGATACTGGAGTGGAGCTTGACGTTAAAGCGGATATAATTGAAACAATGGAAAAGTCTAGTGAAATAACATTAGAAGACGTAAAGAATAAAAATGTATTATTAAAAGCGATGGAAGCAGTGCTTAACGCATTTGCAACGCTTATGTAAAACATAAAGCAAGTCATAATATGGCTTGCTTTTACACTTATCTAGATAAATGCTACACTTTTCTCAAATTGATTGAAAATTATTACTTGTTTTGTTAAAATAAAGTTATAGAAAGGAGAAATATTATGGAAGTTAGGTTAAATATATCTCCGGAAACAAAAGATATATCAATTGACATTACTGCACCTAGTAGAAATAGTGAAGTTGAACAAATCATGAAATTATTGAATGAGCGAATGTATAAAAAAGTATATGGTATACAAAACCATGCTACATTTATAGTTGACTTAGTGGATATAATTTGTTTTTATACGGATGATAAAAAAGTATATTTAAAAACTACTTCAGGAGAGTTTGAAGTAAAAAGTAGAATGTATGAGATAGAAGAAAACGTAATAGATAATAGTTTTATTCGTATTTCAAATAGTGTAATTGCAAATATTAATCATGTTAAATGTTTCGACACAGCTCAAATAGGAAATATAATAGTGAGATTTGATGATGGTAGTTTTGAATATGTTTCGAAAAGGAAAATTCCAGCAGTAATGAAAATTTTAAAAGGGAGGAATGAGAAAAATGAAAAGAGAAAGTGTTAAAAAATTATTAAAGTATCTAGTAATATGTGTATTAGCTACATATTTTGTTCTAGGTGTTGTAACAGATGTAAAAAGTTATTTACACGCTAAGTTTATATTTTCCGATGTTGAAAAAAACGGGAACAAAGAAGAGCTAATATCTGAGCTTCAAGTATTGGAAGAGGCAGCTCAAAATATGATGAATGAATATGAAAATAAAGAATTACCAACACTTGGTGCTACAATTGCGACCATAAGTTATGGAAGAGATTACTTTGCTTTAGAGATGTTATACCTTAGTATAATTATAGGCTTAATTATAGGAAGTATAATGTATATATTAAAAAATGTAGAATGTAAAAAGATTGGACATTATATAGTAATATATTTATTGTCATTGATTTTAATAAGCTTGATTTTTACAGTTGTAACATCAGAACTAAATAGTGTAAATGTAGAAATATTCCTTGAAAGTATATTAAGAATAGTTTTGCCTTATACAGTGGGATACATATTAGTATGTTTAATAATATTTTTAGCTAGCAAAAATGAAGCTAAAGAATTGAATGATAAAATATAAAAACTAGGCTTTGCTCAGAGTGTATACAAGCTACTTTAATAAAAAGTGTCATTTGGGACGTTTTCAAATGACACTTTTTATATGTATTGTGTATTTATATAATAAGACAGTGTCATTTGAAAACGTCCCAAATGACACTTTTTATATGTTATATAGTAACTTTCACAAAAACTTTTTTACCTTTTTTTACTACAATATATCCTTTTGAAAATTCTGATAAAGCAATTTTAGCAAATGCGTCAGTTACTTTTTCATCATCTATTGAAATTCCACCTTGCATAATTAGTTGTTTGGCTTCAGACTTAGAAGAAGTTATTTTGGCATTAACTAGCACATCTGTAACAAACATTTCTTCGCCTGTAAAGTCTATATGAACAGTTGGCATGTTATCTACGTTGCCTTTGTTTCCAAATAACGCTTCAGCAGTTTTTTCTGCCTCAAGTGCTGCAGCTTCGCCATGTACAAGTTTAGTAATTTCAAATGCAAGAAGTTTTTTTGCTTCGTTAATTTGTTCGCCAGGAAGATTAGACAACCTTTCTACTTCGTCCATAGGAATAAATGTTAGCATTCTTAACACTTGATTTACTTCGCTATCAGCTATATTTCTCCAGTATTGGTAGAACTCATAAGGTGTAGTTTTATCTTTATCTAGCCACAAAGCACCTTTTTCTGTTTTACCCATTTTTTTGCCATCAGCAGTTAGAAGTAGAGGGCAAGTTAAGCAAAAGCTTCCTTCACTATGTATCTTTCTAATTAAACTTACACCAGCTAGCATATTTGACCATTGATCATCACCACCAATTTCAAGCTTACAATTTTCTTTTTCAAATAATCTTAAAAAGTCGTAGCTTTGCATTAACATGTAATTAAGTTCAAAGAAAGTTAAGCCTCTTTCCATACGTTGTTTGAAACACTCTGCTGCAAGCATTTGGTTTACATTAAAGTAAACGCCATATGTTCTAATAAAGTCCATGTAATTTAAATTAAGTATCCAATCTGCATTGTTTACAATGATTGCTGCATTTTCGCCTTCAAATGAAACAAACTTGCTTACTTGTTCTTTTATTTTCGCAACATTTTTTTCAATATCTTCACGAGTTAACATTTTTCTCATATCTGTTTTACCAGATGGATCACCTATCATAGCGGTGCCACCGCCCATAAGAATTATTGGCCTGTGTCCATGTTTTTGAAAATATGACATAAGCATAAGTGGGATAAAGTGCCCTATATGTATACTATCTGCTGTAGGGTCAATTCCTAGATATACAGATATTTTTTCCTTTTCCACAAGTTCTTTAAATTCGTCTTCAAAAGCTATTTGTTTTATTAAATCTCTAGATTTTAATTCGTCATATACAGTTTTAAATTCTGTCATAATACTCACCTCAATAGTTTACATTATACCATAAAATATGTAAAATACAAGAACTAATATTTGAGCACCATGTATCAAAAACGTGAACCTCAATTGAAAAACCAACTGAATTTACTTTTTCAATTGAGGATCGATGAAATGACCCTGTTCCATTTCAAATTCTAATTGACATATTCATAATTTAATGATAACATATCTTGTGTACGAGGGGAGTTAACACATGAATAAAAAATTTAAACCAACATATATGTTTGATGCAGTGCAAGATATTTCAGTCGAATTTTTGAAAAAAGAAAATATAACAGCTGTTTTGTTGGATATAGATAATACGATAATTACAGGTTCATACAAAATGAGTAAAGAAGTAGATAAGTGGTTAAGAAGTGTTACAAAAGCAGGAATACAGATTTGTATTTTAAGTAATACATGGAATTTTAATAAAGTAAAAAGACTAATGCTTAAGTATGATATAAACGGACTTCCTAGAGCGCAAAAACCTAAAGAAAAAGGCTTTAAAATGGCATATAACGTATTAGGTGTTCCAAAAGAAAATATGGCAATGATAGGCGACCAAATATTTACCGATGTGCTTGGTGCAAATAAGTTTGGCATTAGGTCTATACATGTAAAACCTATAACAAAAGTTGAGTGGTGGGGAACTGCTATAAAACGTCCATTTGAACATTTAGTTCTAAAAAATTTAGATAAAAAAAGAGGAGAAAAAAGCAAATGATAAAATACATTATAGTGAGTTTGCTAGGTGTTATTTTAGGACAAGTTTCTAGACATTTAATTAGAAGGCTACCTGAAATAATAGAAGAAGAAAATGCTGTGAAACTACTTATACCAACACTAAAAAAAGATTTTAAAGTAGATGCAATTTGTTCTTTAGTAAACATAGTAATATTTAACTTACTAGTATATTTTTTAGGACTAAATTTTCAGAGCGTAATGCATATGCTGGTTATATCTTGTTTGCAAGTTGTTTTTGTAATAGATTACTCTATACAGCTTATTCCGGATACTATGCAAGTTTTACTAGGTATGCTTGGAATTGTTAATGTAGGTGTTGCCTTTGCGACTTCTGGAGTTACAGTAGGACTAGATTATATTTTTGGCGGAATTATTGGTGGCGCTATTTTTTATATGTTAGGCTTGCTTGGTAAATTAATATTTAAAAAAGAATCCATGGGCTTTGGTGATGTAAAGCTAATGGTTGGAATTGGTCTAATGTTCGGAATTAAGGCTACACTTACAATTACGCTTGTTTCATTTTTCATATCTGCAATTATTTCAATTTTACTTATAGTATGTAGAGTGAAAAAAATGGATAGTTACATACCGTTTGGTCCGTTTATAGTAATTGCGTGTGTTGCAGTTATGTTTACAGGATATAACATATACATTGAGTGGTTTATAGCGTTATGTACAGCACTTAGTACATATTTTACAGATTTAATATTTAAAATTATAAATTAAAGGGGGAGTTTTTGTGATAAAATTTGGACCAGCTGGAAATGATGAGGAATTCTATAACTCTGGCTTCAAAAGTTCAGAGCAAATGCCGGAATTTTTAGCAACTCGTGGGTTAACTGCTTACGAGTATCAATGTTCAAGAGGAGTTAGAGTAAGTGATGAAAAGGCTGCAAAGTTAAAGGAAATGGCAGAAAAATACAATATATCTCTTAGTGTTCATAGCCCATATTACATCTCTTTGTCTACACAAGAAGAGAAAAAGAAGATTTCAACAATAAAATATATTACAGATAGTATGGCTGCTGCAAAGAAAATGGGAGCAACGCGTGTTGTAGTACATGCTGGTTCTCTTTTGGGACTAGATAGAAGCTATGCGGTAGAGTCTGCGTGTCAGCTTTTAAAAAGAGCATATGATGAGGCAGATAAATTGGGACTGGGAGATATAGCACTTTGTCCTGAAACAATGGGAAAAATAAACCAATTAGGAGATTCAAAAGAAATAATTAAGATGTGTAAAATGGACGATCGCCTTATTCCCACAATAGATTTTGGACATTTGTACTGCAGACATCTGGGTGCGTTAAATAGTGTTGAAGCTTGGGAAAAAGAACTTCAAATGTATATTGATGAGCTAGGATATGACAGAATGAAACATTTTCATAGTCATTTAAGTCAGATGGAGTATACTGAAAACGGTGGAGAAAAGTGCCATGTTACATTTGGTGAAGGTAAGGGACCAGACTATGCATATGTATTGCAAGCTATTAAAAAATTGAAGCTTGAGCCTACGATCATATGTGAATCTGCAGGAACTCAGACTCGTGATAGTGTTACGTTGAAGGAAGCGTATGAGAGATATGAAAAATAATGTATGGACGTGTGTAAGATTAATATTGTACTTTATCGTTATATTTGCGATTGTACTTTGTGCAAAAGGTAGAATGAATATGAGGTGTATTTTTTTAGAAAAATTTGGTTTTACATGTCCTACTTGTGGTGCTACTAGGGCTACTTTTGCTATGTTAAGTGGAAATATCTTATCTGCGATAGAATATAACGCATTTTATAGTTTGGTTATATTTCCATTTGTTGTAATTTTTATTTTAGAAGATTTTTATGTTATTATAACAAGAAGTATATTTAAAAAATCAAAATTTTCATTAATTGAAATTATGTTCGGAGGTAAAGTATGAGTGGTTTTTTGGATGTAATTTCGATAAGTATAATAATATCCGGAATAGGATATATGTTTTGTTTAATATTAACACTAAAAAAAATACGAGAAGGAAAAATTAAAAAAGAGAAATTGAGTAATGCTTATGCATATATAATAATCATAGCAATATTGTATATATTGTTTTGGTTAACAAAAATAAAACAATAGGACCATATATAGCCCTATTGTTTTTTCAATTAGTAAGAAATGCTATTAAATTCATTAACCCAATCTCCGAGAATTGCAAATCCAGCTAGAGCTAATATCCATACTAATATTACTATAGCTAAAGCAATTATTCCTAAAACGAGACCCGCCTTTGCCATACCAGCGCCACCTTTTTTCTTTCCTAGTATACCAAATATTATTGCAAGTATAGCACAAGGAATAGAAACATAAGAGAAGCAGAAAAGTACAACTGATACTATACCTAAAACTAAAGCTGCAATACTCATACCTTTCTTCTCAACAGGTGCATTTACTGTATTGTTTTCGTTTTCCATAAAAACCCTCCTTTGTCTTTTGACATTTTAAAAATATCATAAAGTAAGGAGGATGTCAACACAAAAGTGAAATTTATACGTTATTTTCAGGTGGATTAACATATGTGTTTGCTGGAGTTGGAATTTTAATAATAGATTCAACTTTAATTACCGGCATATCCGTCATATAATATCCCTGAGTTATAGTTCCAGTTATTTCTACCCATTCATTTTCTTTAAGTTCAGATAGTTTATCATATTCACATAAAAAGCCAACTACTTTTTCATCGTTATCTAGCAACATATTCCTGCCACACACAAAGTTATTTTCTTTAAAGTCTGGCAGTGTAAATACAAAGCCTGAAAGCTTAATAGTTTTCCCTATATTATCTGGAATATTATCATGGATAGATTTTAAATAATTTGTAAAATTTTCTTCGGTTAAAGTATAATCAAAATTTGTAGCTTTTAACATTTTAATAGCACTAGTTCCTTCTACCAGAAGTACCACTATAATTGCTATAATAATACACGTAATAAGTATTTTTTTACCATTTAATTTTATATTACATATAAACATATTTCACCTCAAAGTCTTTAATAAATTTTATGCAGTGGCTTATACTATATGCACGAATTTGTGTAAAAGTTTATACCGAATCGTTGCAAGCTAAGAATTTTTGGTATAAAATTTAAAAATAAGAGGAAGGGTAAAATTATGGAAAACAAAATAAAAAGCGGTATTTCGCTTATAGTTTTAGTTATAACTATACTTGTTTTAGCCATACTTGCTGCAACAGTAATAATAAGCTTAAGTAGTACAAATGTAATTAGTGAGACAAATCAAACTACTTTTAAGCAAGATATGGCAAGTTACAAAGAAGCGTATGAGTTTTACGTGACAAATAAGCTTGCTGAAAATCCTGACTTTGACAGAAGTAGTCACAATGTAACATCTGAAAGTGACGAATACGAAAAAATATTTGGAAGTGTACCAGATAAGTACAAAGATGGACTAAAGGTTGTAAAAGGAAAATTAGTATATGTAACAGACGATGAAACAGAAAAAGCAGTGTTAGAAGAGATAGCAATAGCGTCAAGAGATACAAGTGTAATAGGAACAGAAAAGATAATTGTCGATGGAGAAGAAAGAAGTAAATATATAGGATACTTTGCAGATGTAGATGGAGATGGTACAGTAGATGGAGTTATATTTGCAGACTTAGCACACACTGTAACAGAAAAACAGTGGCCTAATTCCAATGGAGCATTTGAATATAATGCAGTAAGTGGATTAAAAAATTATGAAATAAGTCAAGCAAGTTATACTGTAACAGGATATGGGTCAAAGCCAGTATTAAAAGCCACAGGAAGTGGAGCAGACAGATTTTATGTAATGTCACTAAGTAACTTTACAATATCAGGTTATACAGATTTTTATTGGTATACTACTTTGTTTGATATAGACAATACATCACGAACATCTGATGCTTTTGGAAGTGGTAAACAAAATACAGTAAATATGATATCAGACTGGACAGCTGATACAAATAGTAGTAAGAACGCAAGAGATATGTGGGGAGTAATAAAGCAAAAAGTATATGGACTAAGCAGTGCAAGTGATAGTATTACGGGAAAAGAAGTATCTGATGTAGAATGGTTTGTACCATCAAAAGCTGAGTGGGTAGCATTTGGCTATGCGTTACGTTTAACAAGCTCAAACTATGAAAGTTATGGGTTGTCTGACTATTACTGGTCGTCGTCTATAGGCAATTCTTTCGGCGCGTGGTGTGCACACTTTGGCAGGGACGACATGCTCATCGGCTACCTTAATAGCAGCACCTCTGTGCGCTTGGCCACGACTTTCTAATTTTGCAAAACATAAGTATCAAAGTTAAAACATCAACAAGTATTCTTGTTGGTGTTTTAATGCTTTTTAACGAATGTGATATACACATTTTCCCTGCACTTTTTATGTGAAGTTTTACATATATAAATAAATTCTTCTTCCTCTATTTTATTTTCCCCCTCACTGTGATATAATTGGCGTAACTTAAGAAAAGGAGCAATAAATATGAGTTTTTTAGAAAAAATATTTGGATCATATAGTGCAAAAGAAATTAAAAAAATACTACCTTTAGTAGATAAAATAGAAGGGCTAGAAGATACATTTTCAAAGTATACAGACGAAGAATTAACTGCTATGACTGCAAAGTTTAAAGAAAGGTTAAATTCTGGAGAGACCCTAGAAGATATCTTACCAGAAGCTTTTGCGGTGGTAAGAGAAGTATCTAAAAGAGTGCTTGGTATGAGACACTTTAGAGTGCAATTAATTGGTGGAATTATTTTGCACCAAGGAAGAATCGCTGAAATGAAAACAGGTGAAGGAAAAACACTTGTTGTAACACTTCCAGCATATCTTAATGCTTTAACTAGTAAAGGTGTGCATATTGTTACAGTAAACGATTATCTTGCAACATACCATAGTGCATGGATGGGAAAACTATACAAAGCACTAGGCCTTACAGTAGGACTTGTAGTGCCAGGAATGACTGCAGAGGATAAGAGAAAAGCATATGCAGCAGATATAACTTACGGAACAAACAATGAGTTCGGTTTTGATTATCTAAGAGATAATATGTGTGTATCTAAAGACCAAATGGTACAGCGTGAACTAAGTTACGCGGTAGTAGATGAAGTAGATAGTATTCTAATAGACGAGGCACGAACTCCCCTAATTATTTCAGGTATGGGAGAAAAATCTACTGAGCTTTATGAAAAAGCAGATAAACTAGTAAAGACACTTCGCCCAAGAGTTATGGTAGAGCATGACACAAAAGAGTTTGACGAAACAGATGAGGACTATGACTATATTGTAGACCTAAAGGCAAAATCTACATCACTTACTGAGACAGGAACAACAAAGTGCGAGAAGTATTTTGGAATAGAGAGTTTGTCTGATGTAGAAAATATGAAAATAGCACACGCAATAAATCAGTCACTTAAAGCATATGGAATTATGAAAAAAGACATAGATTACATTGAAAAAGACGGTCAAATTTTAATTATAGACGAGTTTACAGGACGTATAATGCAAGGAAGAAGATATTCAGAAGGACTTCACCAAGCAATAGAAGCAAAAGAAGGAGTACGTGTGGCAAATGAATCTAAAACACTTGCAACAATTACCTTTCAAAACTACTTTAGACTGTATTCAAAACTTGCAGGTATGACAGGTACAGCTAAGTCTGAAGAAAACGAATTTAAACAAATATTTGGACTAGATGTAGTTGAAATTCCAACAAACAAGCCAGTTGTGCGTCAAGATTTAAATGATGTTGTATATACTACTGAAAAAGGTAAGTTTAATGCAATAGTAGAAGATGTAAAGAAAAGCTATGAAAAAGGACAACCAGTTTTAGTAGGTACGGTGTCTATTGAAAAGTCTGAGTATTTAAGCAAGCTTTTAAGGCTAGCCAAAATACCACACGAAGTGTTAAATGCAAAACAACACCAAAGAGAAGCAGAAATTGTAGCACAAGCAGGTAAATTTAAAACAGTTACTATTGCTACAAATATGGCTGGTCGTGGTACAGATATTTTGCTAGGTGGTAACCCAGAGTTTTTAGCAAGACGTGAACTTGAAAAACGTGGACTAGACTTAGAAACAATAGAAGCTGCTATTAGTCCAAAGTCAAGTGAAGATGAAGAAATAAATAAGCTAAAGAAAGAATACAAAGAGCTTGAAAATAAGTTTAAAGAAGAACTTAAAGACGAAAAACAAAAAGTAATTGATGTTGGTGGCCTTAAAATTATAGGTAGTGAACGACATGAATCTCGTAGAATAGATAACCAGTTAAGAGGACGTGCTGGACGTCAAGGAGACCCAGGTGAGTCACGATTCTATATTTCACTAGAAGACGACCTAATGAAACTATTTGGCTCAGATAGAATACAAGCACTCGCTGGCATGATGGGCCTTCCAGAAGATACACCAATAGAGCAAAAAATGGTATCTAATGCAATAGAAACTGCACAGAAAAAAGTAGAAGGCAGAAACTTTAGTATTCGTAAGAGCGTACTGGAATATGACGATGTAATGAATAAACAAAGAAATATTATATATTCACAACGTAAGCAAATACTTGACTCAGACGAAATATCTCACGATATACTAAAGATGGCTAAAACTAGAATTGGTAAGCTTCTAGATATGTACTTTATGAATGTAGAACATAATCACGAAGTAGACGTTGAGGCGGTAAATGTTAATCTTAAAGCATATTTTGGAATAGATAATATGATAGCTAAAGAGGAAATACATGAAGATGTTGAAACGCTTAAAGAAAAAGTATTAGATAAAGCAACTGAGAAGTATATGGCAAAAAGAGAAAAGTTTGAAAAACAAGGAATTATAGACAACTATAATCAACTTGAAAAATTCTTAATGCTTAAAAATGTAGACGATAAATGGATGGCTCATATTGATGATATGGCACATTTAAAAGAGGGAATATTCCTAAGAGCATATGGTCAAACTAATCCAATCGACGCATATAAAGTGGAGAGCTTTGATTTGTTTAATGATATGGTGCAAGCTATTCAAGAAGATACAATTAAAACTGTATTTAGCATAGCATATAACGATGACGACGCTAAACGCGATATATCTCGTTTGCAGAATAGGAATGTGAATTTAAATAACATTAAAATGGCAAATGCAGCTTTTGGTGCTGGTGCTAAAGAGGTAAAGCGTGAGCCAGTAAAAGTAGCTAAAACTGTGGGTAGGAACGAACCTTGCCCTTGCCGGAAGCGGTCGTAAGTATAAGCAATGCTGTGGTAAAGGAGAATAAAATAAGGAAAAAATAGAATTTATAAAAAATTAAATTGGTTCGATTTTTATTAACTTGTGCACAATAACTTAAATTTGTAGACAAATTTCGTTGAAATTAAGGGATGTCAGCAAAAAGTAATTTGTTGACATCTTTTTAATGAAATATTAGAAGGAGAAATATAATGAAGAATATATGTGTAAAAGGATATATAAATTATGAAGGTGAAGGTTATACTTTTAGTTATGAAGATAAAAAACTCACCATAATAAATAAAGAAAATAAGCAGTCATTTTTTAGTGAATATAAATATGTAGATTCCTTTAAAGGTTTTACTGTGGATGGGTTTGATATTATTTTTTTTATTAATAATCACATTTATTATAAAGATGGTTGTTATATATGTTCGCCACGCTGTATTATTTTTTCGAGAAATAATGAATGTAGATTAGACAAAATAAAATTTGATGCATTAAGAATTTCAGGAGGTACAATAAATAGATTCTATAGTAACAGAAATATGATAGGTTTTGCCCCAGAAGAAAAAGAATGCTTTAAATTTAAAAATATAAAAGAAACTATATCAGAAGAAATTGTAAATTTAAATGGAGAAGATACTAAGTTTGAATTGAGTATAATGGAGCCTGGATGGAAAGATGATGGAATAATAACATTTAACAATTATGATTCATTATTAAGAATAAAATATAGTTCGGGAAAAGATTACAATTCTTCAATAAAAG
Source organism: uncultured Clostridium sp. (assembly GCA_964481385.1). Classification (GTDB taxonomy): domain Bacteria; phylum Bacillota; class Clostridia; order TANB77; family CAG-465; genus UMGS1649. The sequence goes on from CAYZTN010000003.1 coordinate 43,917, forward strand.
ATTTAAATAGTGTTGATAAATTTTTTAAATTTTGTGCAAATAGAGTGAATATTTCTTTTGATGAGATCTTCTTAGAAATTAAAAATGAGAATGGTAAATATGATAAAGTTGCAGAAATAAATATTCCTTATATGATTGATAACGAAATTAATAAGAGCATGCTGGATTATATTGTATTCAACGGACATTTAAATGATGTATTTGAGTTTTTAGATAATTCTGATTATATATTTAGTATTATTCCTGATAATAATAAATCATTTGGAACGATTTCAAATAAGGATTATTGTGCCGGTTTCTCTTGTTTTGAATCAATTTATCAATATATTCACGGAAATGATGAAGAAGAGAAGAAAAACAAAGAAGAAATAATATTAAATGAGGTAAAAAAAGAAATATTACCGTTATTAGAAAATGTTGAACAAAAATATAAAGGAAATAATAAAATTAAAAGAGAGTTTGTGAAAAGATTTATAAATATTATTTGTAAGGCCAATTTAAAATTGGAAAAATGCATTATCAACGAATTAGAAAATAATGATTTTATAATTGAAAGTGTTTATTATAAAAGAAGGAATGAAATAAAAGAAAATGGAATAAATGAATCAGTAATAAAAGCAGTTGAAGATAGGGATAATATTACACATAATAATACTGTGAAATTAGATAATATATCAATAGGAATCTATGAGATAATTTTAAAATTAAACTTTGTAATGATTTTGGAATATATTGGTGTTACCAGAGATATTTATGAAGAAAAAATAAGTCAGTTAGGATTGTTGAACATAATTTAGAATGTTGGTGAAAAACTAATATTCTTTTTTTATTATAAAATTATAATGATCAATTAGAAAGGAAGATGATAAAATGATCAATATTAGAAAAAGAGGAGATGTATATCAATATTGTTTTGAAGCAGGAAAGGTAAATGGAAAAAGAAAACAAATAACTAAAAGTGGTTTTAAAACAAAAAATGAAGCATATACAGCAGGGCAAAAAGCATACGATGAATTTGTTAATGGAATAACAAGTATAGAATGTAATATGTTATATGGAGATTATTTGGATTATTGGATGAAAGAATATTTTGAAATTAACTACAAATATTCAACAGCAAAGAGATATAAAGAATCTTTTAGAAATATAAAAAAAGAATTAGGTAATTATAAGCTATCAGTTTTAACACCTTATATTTTAAATCAAGCATTATTAAAGTTACATCAAACATCTAGTACAAGAGATGCATTAAGAAACTATCAAAAAGTTATTAAAAG
>CAYZTN010000004.1:0-43702 GCA_964481385.1 uncultured Clostridium sp.
AGTCGGGACATTTTGTCATTTCTTTATATAAGACATTATCACATTTCTTTCATAGAGGTGTAAATAAGTGTGAAATGCTAATTGATATAAATGAGGTTATGTGCTATAATACAGAAAACAGTGAGGAAGATATTGTGTTAGATAAAATTAAGGGGTATATATTATCTGAAAAAGGGAAAAAACTTATGTATTATGGCGTATCTGGAGTCATAACTACTATTATATCATTTGTATCGTTTAAATTATTTTTAGACATTTTGAATTTGCATTATGTGATTGCTTTTTCTGCGTCTTGGCTACTTGCTGTGACTTTTGCGTATTTGTCTACAAGAATTAAGGTGTACAAATCTAAGGCTAGTAATAAAAAGGAAAAAGCTTTTGAATATACAAGGTTTATAATCGGGAGAGTTATTACGTATATAGTAAATTTAAGTTTACTTATGATTGCTGTAGAATGGTTTAAACTTGACGAGTTTTGGTCAAATGCTGTAATAACAATAATTGTAATAATTTTAAATTATTTTATAGGGGACTTAATGATAAATAGATTTAAGTCAAAAGAAAAGACGGATAACGTTTTTTTGGATGCTATAAAGTTTTTGAGTATAATGTTTGTTATAACGGTAACTGCAGTTGCTGTGAGAATAGTATTTTATGACATAGAAAGTGATGATTATATAAACTTTTTAAGTAAGTGGTTTGATTATTTAAAAGCAAATGGTGGTATATCTGCAGTGGCTACGTTGGAGTGTGACTATAACGTGCCATACTTAGAGATTTTAGCATTACTTACATATTTACCACTAGAGCCGTTATATTTGATAAAGACTGTTTCGGTTATATTCGATGTGTTACTTGCAGTAAGCGTTATGGTGTTGGTTTCTAAGTTAACGAGAAAAAACACTAAATATATGTTAATTAGTTATGCTGTAGTTTTGTTTTTGCCAACGGTAGTACTAAACTCAGCTGCTTGGGCGCAATGTGATTCTATTTATACAACTTTTATAGTGCTTGCTTTAATAAAACTTATGGATAAAAAATATGCAAGTTCAATTATACTTTATGGTGTTGCATGTGCTTTTAAATTACAAGCAATATTTGTATTGCCAGTGTATGCATTACTTTTCCTAAGTAAAAAAGAGATGTTAAGAAAACTTGTATATGCTCCACTCGTACTTTTACCTAATATTGTTTTATCATTACCAGCAATTATATATGGTAAGAGCATATTTAGCATATTTGGAACTTATGGCACACAGATGAGCCAATATGCAAACAATATATCTATGAATATATCTAATATATATCACTTAATATATTTTAGTAAATGGCCAATTTTAGGAAATAAAAGTAATGTGATATTTGTTTTAATGATAGCTTTGACTTTAATAATTTTTCTTTGTGCTTTAATTTTGGTACAAAAGAAAAAGCTTGATGTACAAAGTAAAGTGGTAGATATCGCTTTTTGGTCGGTTTTAGTATCAGTATTTTTCTTGCCATGTATGCATGACAGGTATTTATATGTTGCAGAAGTGCTAGCTGTTGTTTGGGTTATAAAAGGGAAAAATAAAGAAGAAAAAGTAATAGGAGCTATTTGCTCTGGCTTAATTTGGTGCATTTCGTTAAGTGCATATGTCCAGTTTCTATTTGGAAAAATGGGAAACAATATGATAATGAGTGCGGCAATATATCTTGGAATTATAGTTGTAGTAACGTCAAAAGTTATATTAAATGAGAGGGGAAAAAATAATGAAAAAAATATCAGTTGTAGTACCGATGTATAATGAAGAAGAAGTGGCAAGTGTGTGTTATGAAAGACTTACAAGTGTTTTAGGTGGAATTACAAACTATGATTATGAAATTATATTTGTAAATGATGGAAGTCAAGATAAAACATTGGAAATACTAAAAAGCATAGTTAAAAAAGATAGTTGTGTAAGTTATGTGTCTTTTTCAAGAAACTTCGGACATCAAGCGGCTGTTGTGGCTGGACTAAAACAGGTAACAGGAGATGCCACTGTTATAATTGATGCGGACATGCAGGATCCGCCAGAAGTTATTCCTGATATGATAAAAGAATGGGAAAACGGAAATGACGTAGTGTATGCAGTTAGGAAGGTAAGAAAAGGAGAAAACAAATTTAAATTATTAACTGCAAAAGCGTTTTACAGGGTGCTTAATAAGTTGTCTGATGTAGATATTCCTGTTGATACTGGAGACTTTAGGTTAATTGATAAAAAAGTAGTAGATACCTTAAACAGTTTACCAGAGCATAATAAATTTATGAGAGGTTTAGTAAGTTGGGTAGGCTTTAGACAAACGCCTTATGAATATGAAAGACAAGAAAGGATAGCTGGTAAAACTAAATATCCGTTTAAAAAAATGTTAAAGCTTGCACTTGATGGAATTATGAGTTTTTCAACTAAACCACTTAAAATAATAGGAATGATAGGAATATTTGCGGTAATTGTATCGTTTTTGCTACTTATATATACTATTGTGTCATATGTGTTTAATTTAAATTATTTGACACCTGGTTGGGCTTCTATTATGGTTACAATAATATTTTTATCTGGTGTGCAGTTTATGGCTATATGGGTAATGTCCGAATATGTTGCAAGAATATATGATGAGGTAAGACATAGACCAGAGTATATAATTGAAGAAAAAGGAAAGAAAGAAAATGAGTGAAGATTTAATTGATAAGAAGCAAAATAGCAGGAGTACAAAGAAAATAATTTTTAGTATTATTTGTATAGCTATGATTGCGGTATTTGTAATAGCTTTAAGCCCTAAAGCTATGCAAAATGATACGTTTTGGAGTATTAAGGTAGGAGAAAGACTGGTTAAAGATGGAGTATTTGGAATAGATTATTTTTCTATACATGAAGACTTAAACTATGTAGCACATCACTTTTTAACAGATGTTGTAATATACCTAGTATATAACCTTTTTGATTTTGCTGGACTATATGTGCTAGAGTGTATACTTGCTTTAGTAATGGCAGGACTGTTACTTTATCTAAATAACCTCATTTGTAAAAATAAAATAGTATCTGTTGTATTGTTTATATTGCAAATGATTGTATTATCTATGTATATAGCGGTAAGAGCTCAAATGTTTAGCTTTATATTATTTCTAGTAGAAATTATATTGTTAGAAAAATATAAAGGAAAAGAAAACAAATGGTATTTAGTAGCTTTAAGCGTTATACCAGTTATTCTTGCAAACTTCCATATGGGAGTAGTACCATTTTATTTCATAATTTTAGGAGTATATGGTCTGTCGTATATAAAGTTAAACTTTTTATGTTTTGAAACGGTGGAAAAAACAAATAAAAAAGCGTTACTTAAATTAGTAATTGTGGGAATAATAGGTGTGGTTACAGTGTTTTTAAATCCGTATGGGATAGATGGAGTGTTATATCCTTTTAAAACATTTGGAAATGATTTTATAATGTCTACAATAGTTGAATTTAAACCATATAGTATAAGCTTTGACGGTGGAATTGTTTTGTTTTATAGTGCAATAGTAATCTTTCTACTTATATTAAATAAAGGAAAGATTAAATTAAACGATATGCTCCTTATATCTGGAACACTTTTCATGACATTTACTTCAATTAGATATGCAAGCCTTTTTGCAATATGCTCAGTTGTTATACTAAGGTATACGGAAAATATTAAAACGTTTTTAAGTACCCTAAAACCTTATGACATGAAAGCAATATATGTTGAAGTGTTAGTAGTTATTGCTCTAATTGTTGTGCGTAGATTTTTATTGTTTTCAAATGACTATGTTCCAGAGGATAGTTATCCTATTCAAGCAGTTGAATACTTAAAGGAAAATATGACGGAAAACACTAGAATATTTAATACTTATGAATGGGGTTCATATTTGATGTTAAATGATATAAAAGTATATATAGATTCAAGATGTGACTTTTATACAGAAGAGTATAGCGATGTTACTATTGCAACTGACTATAACAAAATAACAGGCTGTGCAAAAGAGTGGAGAGGGTTAGTTGAAAAGTATAACGTGAATACATTTTTAATTAAAGCAAAAGAAAATGAAGCTTTGTGTACGCTTCTCACTGAAAGCGACGATTTTAAAGAAGTATATAGAGATGACGTGGCTGTTATATATACTAAAGTAGAGGAGTAAAGGTGAGGTAAAAAAATTAACTAGTGTCATTTGGGACGTTTTCAAATGACACTAGTTAATTTTTGGTAAGTGAAAATATGGCTATATATTCGTTTAATTTCGACTTTGCTTGACAAAGTTTTATCATTAAGATAAACTAAGTCTGTGAGGTGAAAAATTGTGAAATATACAAATGAGAAATGCAAAAGTAACCGTGAGGACTTTTCTAAAAGTGTTGCAATTACAGGAGTTGTATTTGTTATATTAAGTTATATGTTAGACTTTTTTATGCGGCATTTAACTACAATATATTTGTTGTACTTTTAGATGTGAAACAACTGTTATTTAATATACTAAGTTTTGCTTCTGTTTTCTTGTTGCTCTGTGCAATATTTAAAAGGACAGATATTCCAATATATATAATTGCAAGTATAATATTTGTATTTACTGTAATAAATCAAGTAAAAATTGCTTATACAGCACAACCAATTTTGCCAACAGATGTTTTATATTTAAATGATATAAATGAAATAGTTGGATATGTTGATGGCACACTGTTTAATATGTTAAAGCAATATTTAATTTATGGAATATTGTTTGCTATAGTGTTAATTATAATATGTGCCATTGCACATAAAAATAATGTGAATATAGAAAATGCCGTATCTAAGAAAAAAATATTTGTGCTAGGAGCAATAATCTTACTTTTGTTATATGTTCCTGCATGTGTCATACCCGATGTATATTTGGAAAAGTTGTTTAATGTAGCTGAAAGGAAGGGCTATGCTGCAATATGTACGTGGAAAGATTATTATTTAAAATATGGAATTGTACCTGGTATGTTAGGCTGTATATTTGAAAATAGGCAGAAAGAGCCGGATGGATATAGCGAAGAAGAAGTTGCGGCTGAACTAAATAATGTTCAGGAAACAAACGATAAAATATTTGGAAAACCTAATATAATAGTTGTGTTATCTGAAACGTTTTGGAATATTGATGAATTAGAAGAAGTTGAATTTAATAAAAAGGTAGCAAGTAACTTTGAGAATTTAAAGCAAAATGGGATATTATTTAATATGATTTCTCCGTCTTACGGTGGCCTTACATCTAATGTAGAATTTGAGTTTTTGACTGGTGCTAATTTGATGTATTTTGCCCAAGGATATACACCATATTTACAAATGTATGGTAACGAAAAAAGCAAAGAGAATCCATCAATAGTTCATGAATTAAATAATAATGGATATGTAAGTAAAATAATTGCTTGTAATTCGGATAAGTTATATAATTGTGGAAAAGCACATAATTTTCTAGGTTTTAAAAGCCAAGAGTATATAACAAATTTGGAAGATAAATACAAAAAAGGTGGAGAAGTTTCGGATAAGTTTATTGTGGATAAAATAATTCAAGAATTTGAAACTAAATCTTTTAATGAAAAGCTTTTCTGTATGGCTTTAACAATTCAAGGACATATGCCATATAGCATAGATAAATATGATAATTACGACATTAGTATTGTAAAGAGTAGTTTATCTCAAGATATGAATGATACGATTCTTTCGTATGCTCAAGGAATATATGACGCGGATAAGGAACTTTTAAGGTTATATGAATATATTAATACTATAGACGAGCCTACCGTTATTTTATTTTTCGGAGATCATTTACCGTACTTGCAAACAGAAAATGGCCAAAATGTAATAGATTATTTAGAATATTTTAATACTGATGATGAGATTCTTAATGAGTATAGAAAATACAATACACAAGCGTTATTACTTGCAAATTTTGAAATAGACAAAGGCACTAGTATGAACTTAGGTATAGATTTGGTAGGCGTATATATGTTAAATAAAATGGATATAACAATTTCTAACTATTATAAATGGTTAGATGAGGTGAGAGGTGTTTTACCATCTTCAAATATGTCAGTAAGTCAAGACGCAACTGGCAATATAATTAGTACAAAGAGTTTAACAAGTGACTTAAAGGAAATGTACGATTTAAGGGAATGTATACAGTATAAAATGTTTAAAAAAAACACCGAAAGATTGTAAATTAATTTGTTATATTTCCACATAATAGTAAAAAAGTTAGGCGAGAATACAGGAAAATTAAGAAAATTGAAAGAAAATAAAAAAAAAATTACAAAAACTATTGTACTTTGAAATTTGTTTGGTATAATTTAGGTATAAATATATTGGAAAAGGAGGAGAAAATATGAAAAAAATAATGAAAGTATTACCAGTTATATTTATGGTTGCTATAGTTTTGACTAGTGTGTTTGCAGTAAGTGTACCTAGTGCATCAGGCATTAAGGGGGATGAGCCTTTATCTGACGTTACAGATGTAGCTAAAAATGTGTGGTCTACAGTTGCTACTATAGTACAGATATTAGCTGTAGCGGCAGTTGTGTTTGCAGGTTTAAGATATATGTTTGCATCAGCAGATCAAAAAGCAGATATAAAAAAGAGTATGGGAATACTAGCAGTAGGAGCAATACTTGTGTTTGCAGCAACTACAATATTACAATTTGTTGCGGGTATTGCTGATACAGCGCTTACTAAGTAGGAGGTCAAAGCATGAAAAAATTAATTAAAGTGTTGCCAGTTATGTTGGCGCTTATGTTCGCTTTAACAAATATTTTTGCGGTAGGTATACCAAATTCGGAAGATTTGAAAGGAAACGAAATAAATAAAGTTACAGGTGTAGCTAAAAATGTGTGGTCTACAGTTACTACTATAGTACAGATATTAGCTGTAGCGGCAGTTGTGTTTGCTGGCTTAAGATATATGTTTGCATCAGCAGACCAAAAAGCAGATATAAAAAAGAGCATGGGAATACTAGCAGTAGGTGCTATACTTGTATTTGCGGCAACTACTATATTAAGTTTCCTTTCAAATGTTGCAAATACGGCATTAAAGTAATAGGTGGCAAACGTGAAAAAGCTTTTAATAGTTATTTCTGTAGTATTAATATGTAGTGTATTATCCGTGCACGTGTTTGCTTTAACTATTGATGATGTAGACAAACCTTTTATAGATAAAGGGAGTTCTGTGGTTAAAGTTGACACCGCTGTTAAGAGTGTTTGGAGCACTGTAGTAGTTGTTGTACAAGCACTAGCGGTGGGAGCTGTGGTGTTTGCAGGTTTAAGATACATGTTTGCATCAGCTGATTCTAAAGCAGATATAAAAAAGAGTATGAGCATATTAGCACTTGGTGCAATTCTTGTGTTCTGCGCTACTACGGTATTAAGGTTTATCGTTAGTGCCGGAGAAGAAATATTATAGCATAATATTACAGAAATATTACAGAAATATTAAATCTATGAAACAAATTCAATTTATGAATTAGTTTTGTAGATTTTTTTTAAACTTAATGATAAAATTTTAATATATAAGTTAAAACGTATAAACATAAGGAAGGATGAAGTTTATGGGAAATTCATATTTCGTTCCGCGTAGCGTAAAGGGAGAGTCTAGAATATTATATATATTCACAATGAAGTCATTTATTGCGACTTTAATTTTTGGCTTAGTTGGGGCAGGTATTTGGTATTTAATTGCGGCTTTTGGTGGAACAGTAGAGCTTGTTCCGGGCCTAATTTTAGTAGGAATTTGTGGTGCAATAGGATATGCACTATCTACAGTTGTGATTCCAGATGTACCATTTATGGGGCCACTAAGAAAAGCTGGTGGAGAAAACATAGGAGCTATGCTTTGGAGACTTATAACTTTCAGAAAAAGAAAGAGAGTATATTTATATAATTACAAAAGAGAAATAATAAAAGGAGGAAAAGACAAATGAGTGCAGAAGTAATTCAATTGATAGTATTAGGGGCTTTAGTTTTATTTGCAGCTATTGTATTTATAATAGCGAAAAGAGGAAAAAGTAAAGGTAGTAAATCTTCGAGTAAAACGTCAAAAGGAAATGTTAAAGCAGGTTCTGGTGAAAATCCATACAAGAAAAATCCTAGTGCGAATGTTCAAAAAGAGGATTTGTTTAAATTTATGGAGTTTGACAGAATAGAAGATAATATGATAATTTCTAAAAACGGTCAGAAATATACAGCTGTTGTTAGATGTAAGGGAATAAACTATTACCTTATGTCAGAAGTTGAGCAGTTGTCGGTAGAAGAGGGCTTTATAAATTTCTTAAATACTTTAAAATATCCAGTACAGCTATATGTCCAAGCACAAAGTATAGATTTAAAAGAGAATATAAAAAAATACAAAGATAATATGAAAGATATTATGACGGAATATGATGACTTAACAGCAGACTATAACATGGCGGTAAACTCACTTGAAACTACAGACGAAGAAATTGAAGAAGTGGAGAAAAATAGGAATAGAGCACTTAACGTATTAGAATATGGCCAAGATATAATTCGTTACGTAGAGAAGCTAAGTGTAAACAAAAATATGCTACAAAGAAACTTCTATGTTTTAGTTTCATATTACAAGTCTGAAATAACAGGCGCATCAAATTTCAAAGAAGAAGAACTATTAGATCTTGTATATTCAGAGCTATTTACAAGAGCCAACAATGTAATTAGTGGTTTATCTATGAGTTCAGTTGCGTGTGAAATTATGAAGTCTAACGATATAGCTGAATTATTGTATTCTTCATACAACAGAGATGACCATAACTTAATCAAAGTAAGAGATGCATTAGATTCTGGTTTCTACAGATTGTACTCAACTTCAGAAGATGCTATAACTAAGAAAAACAAAATGCTTTTAGATAGTATAAAACAAGAAGCTGAATATAAAGCGATACAGGCACTTGCTAAAGCTGTAGAGGAAGGAAATATAGTAACACCACAAGATATTGAAGATACGTATGACCAAGAATCAAGTAAACAAGCCTTAGAACTTATAAAACATGAAAGAATAGACGATGAAACAAAGGCTAAAGCTAAAAAAATAGTAATAGAAGAATATAAAGAAAATAAAAGAAAAAGAAATGTAGAAAAAGAAAAAGTACTTGAAGCAGAAGCAGCTAAATTAGATGGAAATATGAATGCAAATGTGGAAGCTGAAACTACAGAAACACGTGAAACAGAAGATACAAATTTGAATGGTGGGTTTGAAACAGAAAGAGTAAATATTGGTGCAAATGTTGCTGCTTCAGATGACGATTCAATACTTTAATGTACGGAGGTAAGATACATGTTTGGAAAAAATAAAAAAGAAAAAGTATCACAAGGAGAATTAATCGAACAAAGCGAAAATGAAAGAAGCGTCTTGGAGTTAAACAAATCTACATTAAAAGATTTGATAGCTCCATCAGGAATAGATGCAAGCCATTTTGATTATCTAGAAATATTTTCTAAAATATCTAGATTTGCAAGGACTTTCTATGTAACAACGCTTCCTCGTCAAGCAGCGTTTCCTTACTTTTTGTCTAACATATATGAGTTTGGAGATGTTAATACATCAGTATATATAAACCCTATATCTGAAACAACTTCACAAAACGACTTAAATAAACAGATTGTAGAAATACAGTCTGAGCGTTTTGTTGCACAAGATAGAGGAGATATAAACAGAGATGCGACTTTGTCTACTAAGCAGGCGGAAGCAGAAGCACTTCGTGATCAGATTGCAGCAGGATATAACAAGCTATTTGAAGCAACAATAATTTCAACTTTATTTGCATATTCAAAAGATGAGCTAGATAAATTATCTGAGCTACTATCTATGGAAGCTTCAAAAAGCTTAGTTGGTCTTAAAGCCGCATGGGCATTGCAAGAAGAAGGATTTAAGTCAAATCTACCATTAAACAATAACAAAATGACAAGAAAACATACTTTTGATAGAGGTTCTATGGCGACTGTGTTCCCATTTGTTAACGCAGATGCGGGACATACGACAGGAGTGCCTATCGGAATAAATAAACAAACTGGACTTCCAATACTTTTCGACAACTTCAATGACTCAATGACCAACTATAACATGATAATATTTGGTAAATCTGGTTCAGGAAAATCAGTTACAATTAAAACAATAATGGCACGTTCTGCAGTACTTATGGGAATAGAAAACCTAGTGCTTGACGCAGAAGGCGAGTATGTTGCTGTTGCAGACGCACTTCGTGGAATAAATATTACAATTAGCCCTACTAGTGACACAATAATAAACATATTCGACTTAGAACCAGAAATTGTAATAGATGAAATAACAGGAAAAGAAGTATATAAACTAAGTGTAGAAAACAAAGTAGAAGACGTAACACAAGCTTTGACTACAATGGCTCGTGGTGTCAGCCATTCAACAGACGTTACAGAACTTACACGTCAAATAATATCTGAGTTAGTATCTGAAGAATATGCAGATAGAGGATTTACTGAGGACATAGATAGCCTTTATATAGATTCAGATAGTTTTACAGGAAAAATTACAAGACAGAAAAAAGAAATGCCAACAATTACTTCTTGGTATGAAAGACTAGAAAGAAAAGCAGCAGAAAACACAAACGAAACATATCAGTTCCATTACAACTACTTAACAAAGGTTATGAGACAATATTGTAGAAAGTTTAATGGACAGATGGCATACTTTGATGGACAATCTACATTCGACTTACAAGATGGATGCTTGTTCATAAACATAGATATATCTGGTTTGGAAGAGCGTTTTGCAAGACCACTTGCACAGCAGATACTTATGTCATGGATATGGGAAAAATACGTTAAGAAAAACAGTGAAGATAAGTCTAGAGCTAGAAAAAAGAGAGTGCTTGTCGATGAAGCGTGGATGATGCTAGATTATCCAGAAGCTATCACATTCTTAAACACAATGGCAAGACGTGCAAGAAAAAGAAACGTATCACTTACCGTTGTATCACAGAAGTTCCAAGACTTCTATGAGAAAAAAGAAGCGCAAGCAATACTTACATCAGCTGAAACAAAACTATTCCTAGCACAGGATAAATCTGAAATAGAATATGTAAGGGAAGTATTTAAGTTGTCTGAAGGAGAAAAAGACTTCTTACTTACATGTGGACGTGGAGAAGGCTTACTAAGGCTTGGTTATGAATCAGCAATTATTGCAATAAAACCTACTCAAAAAGAGTTTGAATTCGTAGAAACTAACCTATCTAAGTTGATAGAGATGAAAAAAGCTAGACAAGCAGAGTAATCTGTGATAAAATATACTGATACAAAAGAGAGAATATGAATTAAAAGAAAAACAAGAAAGAAAAGACAAAACAAAACAAAACAAAACAAAACAAAACAAAACAAAACAAAACAAAACAAAGTTATTTAAGGAAGGTGCTTAAATGTTGAAGGGGAAATGGAAATTATTAATTTGTATAGCGCTTGTTACTTGTGTGTTATTTGGCACAAGTAACAGTGTGTTTGCGGCGATAAATGAGGGATATTTATCCAATGCTGAAGTTAAGGAACAGGAAACAGTTCTTAATGAAAAGGTAAGTAAGTCCTCATTATTAGATGCTATAGGTGCGTTAATATATGGAGTCGCTTCTCTTATGGAATGGATTTTAGGTAAAATGTTTGAACTTATAACGGGAACTAATATGTTCCCGTGGGCGGATGCAATACTATTTAACGCGGTTCCATTTTTGGATGTTAATATTTTTACTGGAGCTAAAGGTTCTTTGGTTTCTATATTATATGATTTTCTAACAGGGACATATTATTCGCTTTTAACATTGGCATCGGCGTTTTTTGGAATAGCAGTAATGTTTTCAGCAGTGAAGCTTGCCATAACGGCTATTGCTGAAGATAAGGCGAGATACAAAAAAGCTATAGTAGATTGGTTATTGGGTTTAGTGATGCTGTGGGGAATGCACTTTTTCATATCATTTGTGCTATATTTGAATGAGCAGCTAGTTGTGGTTGCAAGTAGTATTGCTAAAGAAGAAATAAGGCAATCTGCTTCAGAGATTGTAAAACTAAGTGACTCTTCAAGTGAAAATCAAGAGCAGGTATGGAATTTTATTGATAAAATGTCTAATGGATATACAACTAAAAGAGATAAAATTTTGAGTATTGTAAAAATAGTTGCAATTGTTGTTGCGGTTGTAGCGGCTATAGCATTAATTGTATTTACTGCAGGTACTGCTATACCTGCAGCCATGTCTGCCAGTGGAACTCTTGCTGCGCTTGGGACAGGTGCTTCCTTTTTTGCAAAGGTTGCGGCGGTTGGGCCAGCCATTGCTGCTTTCGCTAAGGTGACTCTAGGTACTACTCTTTTAATTGGAGGAAGTGTTATTACGTTTACTACGCTTGAAATTGTGAATAGTGCTGAGTATATAATAAGTTTTAAAGATAAGTATGATACTGTAAGAAAAGAACAGATAGATGATTTAGCAGAAACATTCAAAGATAAAGATGAAATGGCAAAAGCTGCTTTTGATCTTTACTCTATAGGAACTACTCGAACATTTACTTATTACGATAAAAACCTCAACGAGGTGACAAAAACTGTTGAATTTAATATAGTTGATGTGACAGCAGGATTATTGAAAAATTCAAATTATATAAATGGCTACGGATTACCTTTTGCTACAAGTGACGGTTCTAATACATTTGTGTCACAGTATTTAGAAAAAGGAGTTAGTGAGTCTGAGCGGTAGACAATATCTTGCGACTGTTGTTGTTGACGTTATGTCACTTATTTCAGATTGTAAATATGAAAATGAAAAGTTCTGTATTGATATGGGAGAAGGAAAAGATGAAGATAATGCTTCTAATAAGGCGACAATGGCTCCAATTGAGTATTATTCATGGGTTTATAACACATTTGAAAATCTCCCTGTAGACCAACGAAATGCAAATACATATGATCAAGCTTTACATCTAATATCTAAAGTATATGTAGGGGTATTTAATCAGTATATTCTCGGGGAAAAATCTGAGGCTAATTTACTATCAAATTTAGCGTTGTATTTTAAAGAAACGTCTTGGACAATAGCAGATGGTGGTTGGAAAGCAAATAAGGCGTCAATTCAGAGTGCTATTATGTATGCATTGTTGATTGCATATAGTTTGGTATTCTTTATTTCATACACTAAAAGGTTATTTTATGTTGTTTTATTAATACTTATGGCACCAGTGGTTGTGGTATTTGACTTTTTTATGAAGTTTGGAAAATAGGAGGTAAGGTACATGTTTGGTAAAGGTGGAGGTCCACTTAATGCGTGGATAAAAGAATTTTGTGAACTTGTTTTTATACAAACACTTCAGGCCTTTATATTTGCTTTAGTAATTAGTTTTGTATTAAATATAATGACAGTTCAAACTACTATGAGTAAAGCAGATAAAAACACAGCTTTAAGCATTATATGTATAGTGGCTCTTACTTCTATATTTAAAGTTGAAGAAATTGCTAGAAGAATATTTGGTTTTGGCCCAACGAAAGCTGATCATGCTAATGCTGTTCAAAGCATAGGAAAAGGCATGAAGGCATTGCATATGGGAAAACATTTATTGGACAATGGTAGAAAGATTGTTGGTGGTGCAGGTGCGTTTATAGGTGCACATGGTCAGAAAATAAAGGCACAAAAAAGAATGCAGTCAAGGTTGAATGCTTTGGATCTAGATAACAATGGTATACAGGAGGCTAATTCTCCTAGACTGAAAGTAGGAATGTCTGATAATTCTAGCGCTGGCGGAAATAAAGAAAGTAATTCAAACAATGTAAAAAAGATTGATTCGGCTAAAAGCGACCAAAAAATACAATTACTTAATGATGCTAAAAAAGCTAGAGAGTTGGCTACAAAAGAAAAGGATGAAAATAAGAAAAAAGCATTGATTGCAGAAGCTAAAAGTAAGTTAGCTGAGGCAAAGAGCATAGATGATACTCTTGTGGAGCCAAAGCCTACAGTATCAAAAGGTGATACGGTTAATACCAGTTCTAATTCCAATTTCGGTTCTGGTTCTGGTTCTGGTTCTGGTTCTGGTTCCGCTTCTGGTTCTGGTTCTTCTAATTATAGAAAAGGAAATATTAAGGACTATAATCAAAAGAAATTGCAAATTCAAGAGGAATATGATAATAAAAAGAATGAAATAAAGAAACAGAAACGTCAAGGTTTGAAACAAATGACTTCTGGTATTGTTGAATCAGGAGCGGCTTTAGTTGGATTTACTGCTGGGACCGCTATGAGTGTCGCTAGTACTAATGACTGGGGAGACGCCTTAAAGGATGGTATTTCTTGGGCGGGTACAGCGGATGCTGTTGCTGCTGGTGCTGTTGATTTGGGATTTGGTATTGAAGAGTTTGCGGAAAATAGGATTAAAAATGCTGGTAAGCTTGTTGGTGAATATGGTAAAAACGTAGGAGAAGCATACAAAAATTATGTAAGTGAAATGGAAAATGCAGATAAGCAAATAACAGAAGATACACAGCGACAACTAGATGATATTAAAGACACTGCAGAAAGAGCGGCACGAAATGCTAATGCTAATAGAAATTCCAATTCTAAAACTACAAAAAAAGCTCCTTCTACTAAAAGAGGTGCAGCTTTTAGAGCTGTTGGGAAAGGTTTCAAAACTACTGTAGCAAGTCACAGTGTAACAGCACAGCAAAAGATAATCAATGATACGATTGACAGACTAGATAAAATGAATGCATCTGGTAGAGCTTATGATATAGATAGAAATCTTTATAATTAGGAGTTGTTATGGAAACTGAAGAGAAGAATAAAAAATTGTATATAATTGCGGGTGTTTTACTTATAATTGCCTTTGTTATAGCTACTAATTTTATAAAAAACAACTTGAATTCGAAAATTGATTATAATAGTGATAATGTTGTTGCAGATTTAATGAAATCTGCAACAATCACATATGATAGAAAAACATATTATGTGTTAGAGGGCATTATTACTAAATATATATCTTCATATAATAAAGAAGTTTTAACAGAGGATCCGTTAAGTTATGAAGAATATTATGATGTGTTAGAAGAAGAGTACAAATCGAAACTAAGCAAAGCCAAATACAAAGAAGTTGCACAAATTTTTTTTAAAAGTGTTGAATATACAAATAGTAGTAGTATGGATAGTATGACTACAATAGTTACGACAAATATTATTAGAAGTATCTATGATTTGGGAGATAATAGATATTTGTGTATGGTGGGAATATCAAATAATACTAAAGTTGGATATATTGGTATAGAGTTGGTACCGTCAAATAATACATACAGCATATTTTATTTAGAATAGGACAAGTAGGTGAAATTATGGAATTGTTAGAATCTTTAATATTAAATAAAAAGAATTTTATAATTTTAGCTGTGATTTATTTTGTAGTTGTAATTGCAATATTTGTGTGGATATGGTGGCCAGATACAGTTTTAGAACAAGCTCATTATGAACCATATGATGAGACTTTAAAAAACAATGAAATGTTTAAGTACTATGTGAGTGTTTTTGATAGTTATAAATTATATAATAACGTTGAATATTTTAAAAATTGTATTAGCGAAAGTTATTTATCTTATACAGGTATTACGGCAAGTGAAGCATTTGACATGTTAAAAAATACGGACTCCCAGTATTCTTTGGAAAACTATAATCTGTATAAATATGGAGATAAATATATCTATTCATATTTAATTCCTAGCGGAGGCGAGAATCTTCAAGTAAACATAGTTGAAAAAGAATATCCATATAGTTTTTATGTTACATATGGAACTTTTGTTAATTATTCTAATTTAGAAAATTTTGGAAGTATAAATGGAGCGAGCTTGAAGATACAAAGTGCATATTATGATTTGAATTATATAGAATATGAATTGCATGTTTCAAATGAAGTACATGATAGTTTGATATTTGATTTATCAAATGCAGATAATTTTTATTTAGAGATGGAAGATGGAACTACAGAAAAGTTAAATTTATTAAAATCAACTCAAGACAAACTTATTATAGAAAAAGGAGATACAGCTGTTGCTAGATTGGTATTTAAGGTTGGAATTGGAGAGCAAAATAATATAACTTCTTTAAATATAAAAAATATATCAAATGGTAGTAAAAAGTTTACGACAGAAATTTCGTTTTGATTTTATGTTTAAATATGAAATAAGAAAAGGGTGATTATATTGGAACCAAATGTAGTAAAAAATGATGGAGAAAATAGCAATAACACCAATGGTGAAAACAATAACTTTAAATTAAAAGGACCAAGAGGGTGGTTGCATAGTTTAAAAAACAAAGTAGAAGATGTAAGTAAAAATGCGACAAGTCTTGCAAAGAGTAAAAGGAA
This sequence comes from uncultured Clostridium sp., assembly GCA_964481385.1. Taxonomy (GTDB): domain Bacteria; phylum Bacillota; class Clostridia; order TANB77; family CAG-465; genus UMGS1649. Next base: position 16,389 of record CAYZTN010000004.1, read on the forward strand.
AGTATTTTTGAAGGCCGTATTAGCAGTAGCCGTAGCAATACTAAAAGTATTATTGCCGGTAGTATTAATTTTGTGTTGCTTTTGGTGGCATTTAACCGAGTATCCGTTCACAGAAATGGAGACATCTATATCTTCCTACGTTTCTTCATCATCTAGTATATCTACGCAGGCCAAAACTACATATGAGAAAAACGGTACTACGCTATATTTCACTAAGGACGATGTCAAAGGAATTTCTGCAAAATATGGAGATTCGATGAAAGATACGGCGCCTAGGGAATATGAAGCTTTGTATAAAGATGGAATGATAGGAAGTCATAAGATTTCGGAAGTACCGTATGCAGAAGGTTTTGATATTAATAATGCGAGTGAATTTATATTAAATTCAGAAAAGATGAATTTTAATAGAATTACCTGGAAGAAGTATGACAGAGCTACCGGAACATTGATTGATTTGGAGACGCAAACAGACAGCGAAACAAATTTGAAGTATCCTAAAAATGACGAAGATACCAATAAAGACTTAGATTATTTTAGAAATATGTTAATGCCATATACGCAGTCGCATAATATTGCTTTGGCTATGTTTTCTGGAATTTCACCAAACGTTGATGCTGAAGAATTTTTGAATTTTGCATTTCAAATTATAGACAAGGGATATCATATTATTGATGTAGTGGCATATAGTATTCAAAGTGCTACAAGAAATCAGGTGATAAAACACTATATATCAAAAGAATATGACATAAAAAAATATCAAAGAATGGTTAGTGTTACTGTCAGAGATGAGAATGGAAATGAAGTAGCAACAGAAGTGATACAGTATGGATATAAATTGTCTGAATTAGAAGCGGTTAAAGAACAGGCAAAAGAGGATTACAACAATGCTAAGGAAGCAAAGACTGAACTGACAGAAATTGAAAGTACGACAGATGCTAGTGTGAATAAAAATATTGTGTATGCTGTAACGAAAGCATATACATTAAAAAAACATATGAGCGCAGAATATGAGTTTATTGCATATAGTGATGATGATGTAAACAACTTAAGAAATGCTAAGTATGAAATGAATGTTAAGAGTGAGAAATTTTCTGATCTTCAGCTCATCCTTGATGAAAATGATGAAGGCGGTGGTTATTTCTATAATGTTGATGATACATGGGTTGATACGGGTGAAACCATAAAAGTATCAGTTCAGGAAGGAGAACATGTAACTAGAACATATTTATGGAACGATGAGTTAAAGGAAAAGGAACTTGAAGAACGTTTTTATACTGTTGATGATGTAGCAGAATTTGTAAGTGAAATGGATACAACTGGTACACAAGATAGTGAAAACTCTGAAACTGAGTCAGATGTAAGTATTGAAGCAGCAGATTTGTTTAATCAAACAGAAACTGGTTATTATACAAGCCTTGAAAAAGATGATGATATAACAAGGATTGATTTAATAAATGCAGTTCCTAGTATATATAACGATTATTTATATAATGGACAAAATTATTCAGAATATATAGGATACAATAGAGAGTATTTGACGGCTTCATACTCGTTATTACGAAAAAGTTTACCAGATGATGAACTTACAATTAGCTATGGCAAGTTATTAAATCAAGCATTGGGCATGAATTATTTGGTGGGTTTGTCTATTGGAGAAGGATTTATGTGGCCTCTACCTTTGGACGGGTCTAATGGGCAATCTATTACTGAGTGTGCTGGTGGTAGAATTAATCCTACATCAGGAAAATATCAGAAATATCATGGAGCAATGGACATCGGTGCTTATGATAGTACGCATATTTTTGCAGCACAGAAAGGTACTGTATATGAAGTTAGCGTTGGCCCAAGTTATGGTAATTTTGTTGTTCTTAAGCATGATTTTGGCGGAGATTATGTATTTTATACTAGATATGCGCATATGAACTCAAATTCTGCAACTAATGTCTTAAACTTAAAAGTAGGACAAGAGGTGGAAGCGGGTCAGGTTATTGGCTTTGTCGGGACTACAGGTAATTCAACGGGCAATCATTTGCATTTTGAAATTTATAGGTATCCGAGAGAACGAAGTTTTGATGGTACAGATAATATGACTATAAGATTGGAACCACTATTTTTTATAAAGAGAGAAACGGTGCCACAAAGAATATTAACGCAAAAGTTAGAATGGGATTCTTGTTCGGATGTTTCGACAGAAGACTTTGGTACGGCAATAATTAGTTCTGAAGAAGATAGTAGTAGTGATTCTACATCATCTACTACTAATACTCAAGAAAGTACAAGTGGAACACAGTAGATATGTAATTACGTAGTGAAATATAACCGTAAAATCCGTCAGAGCAATTTGCTCTAACGGATTTTATGGTTATTTCTTCAACCCCTTTAATAATCCTTTTACAAATCCAATGACTGCTGATATTGCCATTAAAATAAGTACAATGATTACTATAGGCTTTACAACTGTCCAGACTGCTAAAAACATTACCCGGAGAGCTGCAATTATTACAGATAATACTACCATCTGTCGCTCCTTTCTGGCAAATGTGCCAATTTAAAATAAATATATTATTTAAATATATTATACCACAATTTATATATTTATTCAAATTTGCTTGCGTCGTAGAAATTTCTTTGATATAATATGGTTAAATTAATTGTGGACATAAGAAGGGAAGAGGTTTTATGGGTAAAAAACCAAGGAAGAACGTAGGTTTAAAAAATAAGTGTTCATTGGAAGATTTAAAGAAAGCTTATGAAAAAAAGCAGGTTTTTGATGTATATGTAGAAGATGTGGATGGTGAATACAATTTACATTGTACTTTAGCAGATGGAATACATGGAATAATGCCAAGAGAAGAAGTATCTTCAATAGTTGAAGATGATGGACTAGTTGATAGTGAACTTTGCATGAAGAAAAAAGGAAAAGTTATGCAAGCTTGTATTATTGAGTTAGAAGTAGAAGAAGAAAGTGTCAAAAAAGTAGTACTATCTAAAAAAGAATTAGAACTTAAAGTAAGAAAATGGATGTATAACAATTTAAAACCAGGAATGAGGCTTAAAGGTGTAGTTAGAGGAATGACTGATTATGCAGCGTTTGTAGATGTTGGTGGTGGAGTAACAGGCTTTTTAAAGTCAGAAGATATAGCTTATGTTAGACCACAAAAAGTATCAGATAAATTAAAGTTAGGACAAAGGTTAGAAGCTGTTGTAAAATCATTCGATAGAGATACGGGAAATATAGAGTTGTCACTAAAAGAGTTGTTGCCTAAATTTGAAGATAGAACAAAAGACATTAAAGAAGGAGATATAGTAGAAGGCGTTGTAATAGTAAAAAATAGGCATGGATTAATAGTAGAGTTAAAAGGTGATTTAGTTGGCATGGCGGAACATGTTAGTGGTATAGAAGTAGGAATGAAAGTAATTGTTCATATAAGAAGAATAATACCAGAAAAAGAAAAAATAAAACTAGACATAATAGGATAGTTTGTATATGTAATAAGATATGTAATTTGTTATCTTGAATTAAAATATTAAGATTTTAGTAGGAGGAATTTATGATAAACGATAAAGAAATTAGAGCAAGAGTATCACCATTTGCAGTGAGAGAAGGAGAAATAAAAGTATTTGATGGTAAAGAAGGGTATGCTTCAATAAATCAAGTTGTATTTAAAATGGACATGGGGTATATAAGTGAACAACATGTTATGACTTTAGAAATAGTAAATGAATTTGGTTTTGTTACTTCTAGACAAGTAACACAAGTACTAGACTTTAGAGGGAAATTAGAAGATATAGAACCAGAAAAAAGGCAAGAAAGAGTTGCAAAATGGCTAGAAGATTTAACAAAGTCAAAAGTGTTATCTAGATATGCGTTTCAGACAGATGCAGGTAAAAGTTCATATAGAGTATATTCATTGGAAAAAATAGCAACATATATATTGAAACAAAGAAACATCAATACAACTTGGCAACCAACAGATAATACAAAACCAGCTTATGCTTTAAAAAGAAAACTTGCAGGTAATCAAATAATAATAGCATATATGACAAAAGTAGCAGCATTTAAGGAAGTAGATCCAAATATACTTATGTATGCCAAAAAGTATAACGTAAAATTTAAACCAACTGGTGGAATGGTAAAGTTAGATGCTGGAGAATATGATATAGATTTCATATTCGAAGTAGTAAGACGCCAAGAAGATTGGCAAGGAATGTTAGCAGAGAAAATACAGCTATATTCAGATTTTTATGAAAACTTTTCAAAAAATGATGCAGGTTTTTATGCTCCACCACAAATAGTATTTGTAGGTGAAGATGTAGCACATAATGCAGAAATATTCAAAATATTAAAAAGAGTAGGATTTGTTTTAAAAGATGAAGAAATATATTTTACAACAGATATAGAGCAACTTGAAGAAGACTTGACAAAGACTATAAGCGTATTTGAATATGACAAAGAGACAAATAAATATAAGCTAGTTGAGAAAGATATGAATTTATTAAAGCCTGGTGAAAGTAGCACAGCGCGTGCAAAAATAAAAGCTAAGGGCTTTAATCCAAATGTTATAGTAGAATAGGAGGGAGAGAGATGTTAAAAAAGATTTGCAATGTTTTTATTGTATTTTTATGCGTGTTAGCAGTAAAAAAAGCTGTGTATGGTGTTTCGACTTATGAACAGGATTATAGTGATATTGTGAGGTTTTTTGATATAAAGAAGCCTGAAAACTTATCGAATGCTAGGGATATTGCATTTTATATTTATGGTGATGCGATGTATGCTAGATCTGATAGAATTAAGAATTTGTATAATACTAACCGCGCTTTATTAAATTACTGGATTAAGGTGCTGACTAAAGATGGTGGCTGGAGCAGTTGTGTGTCTTATTTGAATGAGTTAGTTTCTATAGGTGATCTTCCATTAAATAGAGTGATGGCGTTTAGCTATATTGTTAATGAGAAGTTGGTTTCCCTGGAAAGAAAATTGGTTGATCAAGGAGTAATTACTAATGGGGAAGCTTTGTATAGAGCGTATATGAGAGCTTGGCGCGGTGTTCCTCATTTGACTGGTCCGGGTGCAGTTGGCAGTTCTTCATTGTATAATAAGCAGATTGCGTTGTATATATCGAGTCGATATTTTTATCTGCAAAACTGGGAGGATGTTCGCGCCAATGTTACTCAAACAGGGGAGTTCCTTGGGGTAAACCTTTGGAGAGATTATGAAAATTCGTTGAGTAATTCATCAGATGACTTCTGGGATCTGAACATTACGTACAAAAGTTTTCTTGAGAAGTATATAAAGAGTAGAGGTACCAATATATTTAATGCGGGCGTTGCTTCTTCTGGCCGTTATGACCAGAATATGTTGAAATTTGTATGGGATATTAAACAGCAGGTATTGCCTGTTTATGTTGTAGGTTTGCAGCTGGAAGATAAGGTTTCATTGATTAATTATGAAGATACAAGTTCTGAGCTTGTTGTGCCCAAAGATGATTTTATTATTTTTCGTCCGAGGATTGAACCCGGGCAAACCAATTATACATCTTATACTACTACAGAAGTAAAAGAAAATGGCTATGTTAAATTTTCTTTTAATCGAGTAGCAGATACAACTTACTACTTCAGAGTAAATGAATATGTCTTCTATGTTTTAGAATGTTTTGACGAAGAGAAAGGCCTTTTTGATAGTGGGGGGGTTTCTCAGAACTTCTCTGAGGCGGTTACGGTTAACCAATGCGTTTCCCCAACAATTAAAGAGACATTGACTTATGATCAATATAGCGATTATGTGACCCAAGGTATTATCGATTGGAAGAATGATTTTGATTGGGTCAAATACCAAGGTTGGAAACCAGAAGAAGGAAATGGTTCTAAAGGAGTAGATTGGACTATTTCTAGCTCTTCTAGCTCTTCTAGCTCTTCTAGCTCTTCTAGCTCTGGTTATGTTTACGATTATACTCAATGTAAAGATGGTTGGTGGAGGTGTGCTTGGAATTTTTTGAACGCTGGTTCATATAGCACAAATACTCAGTTTGGAGCTAATTCAGAGGTAAGCAAGGAACTTAGTCAAATAAAAGATACACTATCAACAGTTGGTAATATTATATTTCTTCTAGTAACTGCATATTTAGGTGTAAAATATATTTGGGGAGGCGTAGATAGTAAGTATAGTGTAAAAAATAGTTTACTAACATTGGTAGTAGCAGCAATAGTATTTTATGGCTGGGGAGCAGTAACAGATATATTAGATGTAAAGGATTTACTAACAGGTGAGTCCGCTGCTTTCGGAGTGGACAGTATGGTATACAGAATATATAACACCATAATGTATATAATTAACGTAGCGGCTGTAGCTGGAATTATATATATTGGTATAAGGTATATGATGGCAGGAGCAGAAGGAAAATCAGAGTTAAAGTTAAAAGCAATACCAGTAATTATGGGTGTTATAATGGTATACGGAACAGTAAACTTGATTAACTTCATATTAAATATAGTAGGCGCGTTGTGACAATAAACTTAAGAAAAGGGTTGGAATAGAATAATATTTTCTTTCCAACCCATATTTTAGCGCGATAGTTATGGCGTTTAACGGAGTGATAAGTATGGCAGAAAAAGTTTTATTGCAAGAAGTCATAACATGAGAAATCTGAAGGACTGAACAAAAAAGAGATCCAGTATTTTATTAAACCAATATGATAGAGTTCATATTTAATATAAATTGAACCGCCGTATGTCGAACGGTACGGTGGTGTGAGAGAGAATAAATAAAGTAATTATTCTTTACTCGATTAGAAAGGTAGCAGTATGGAAAAAAAGTATATTAGCACTAGTAGGTATAAAAAAGTATCTAGCGAAAGTAGAAAAAGAAGAAGTGACAACATTTCTAAAAAAATAAGAAATAGCAATAATATAATAAAGAACGAAGGTATAAAAGAAGTAGAGAAAAAGAACACTGTATCAGAGAATAAACGAAGAAAGAAAAAAACAAATAAAAATAACAAATTAACACTGGTACTTTCAATTTGCGTTGTAGTTTTAGCTTTATGTGCTTTAAGACTTACTTTAAAAGATGAAAACGAACCTTTTTTAAATATATTTGGAGTAAAAGTAGAAAAAAACATAGACAAGATTGATATAGCAGTAGTAGATAACGTAGATATCCTAGACAGCAATTCAAAGAATGTAGTACTTACAGAACTAAACAATTATACAAATGGAGTATTAGTTAAAGTTACAGACAAATATGAAATAGAATATGAGTTGTTAGAAGATGTCCAAAAAGAAAGTAATAGCGTATATATATTAAAAATATCAAATAAAAATTCTTTAACAGCAAGTGTACTAAAATCACGTTTTAACGCATATATGGACAAAAGTTCAAAGTATTATGCAAACTGTGATAATATACAAAGCGTTGAAGAGATTGATTCCAAAACAGTCAAGATAACATTAAAAAAAGAAGATCCGCTATTTGTTTATCGCCTTCAATTACCAGTAAACTTTTCAACTACCAACACAGGAATATATGCCGTTAATACAATTAGAGGAGCAAGTAACAAAGTGGCATATATAAAAAAAGAATATGTAGATGTCCCAGCGCCTCAAAGTATATCATTAACAAGTATAAAAAGTGATGAAGAAGCACTTGAAATGTTAAAAAACGAAACGCTTAACATGTTTTTTACAGATAGTTATGATATATCAGAAAAGATTGGAAAAACAGATGTAGATATTCGATCATATTTAAACGGAAAATGCCTATTTTTATTCGGCAATCCAGCCTCAAAAGCTTTTTCAAAAAAAGAAGTACGACAGGCGATTGCATATAGCATAGATAGAGAAAAAATACGAAAAGAAGTATATCTAAACTCCGGTACTGTTATAGACATACCAGAAATATATGCAGATGTAAAGTTTAAATATGATATATATGCTGCTGAGAATATTTTGCTTGCTGCAGGTTACAGCATGAAAAATTCAAATCTTGTTAAAGGTGGAGAAAAATTAGAACTCATCATGCTGGTAAATAAATCAGACGAAACAAAAGTAAAAGTAGCGACATATATAAAAGAGGATTTAGAACAAATTGGAGTTGGTGTAAAAATAAAACTAATAGCAAATACGGATATAGAAAAGGAAATAAAACAAAAAAATTATGACTTAGTTTTGGCAGATATTTCATTAAATGAAAATCCAGATATTACTTTTATTGAAGAATATATAAATGTGTCAGATAAAATAAATGAAAATATAACTGAAATATCAAATGCGTCGAGCATATCAGATACGATAGAAAAAGTGTCTAGCTTAATCCAGAGTATGTCAGATGAGGTAGTTTGCATAGGAATACATGCAGACACCACATATATGGTAAGCAATAAAGGTTTAAACAAGTTTTCTAATATAAAATATATGAATATATTTAGAGATTTACTAGAAAATAAGAATGCACAAATTTAAAAAATGTTTATCTACCCGTAAATAGTAACAGCAATTAAAAATATTCCGGATAGGCAAATAATAAGGAAACTAGAAAAAATGAGAAAAAACGGGAGAAACGATTGGCCTGTTGTAGCTATGTGGAATTCATTTGTAGCTAGTTTTGTTTTTAATCATAGAAGCGTTAGTGACTTGTTAAGGGAGCTATCTCGAAATAGTCAATTAAGGAACATATGTGGATTTGAGCCAAAATATGTTAAAAAAGAGGATGAAACAGTAAAAATATATATCGTTCCAAGTGAAGCTGCGAATACAAGATTTCTAACTAACTTGATGAAATGTACTGAAGAAATTTCAAAAGCTTTTGAAGAGTTAAATAATTATATGTATTTAAATTTAAAAAAATATGGAGAAGACTTAGCAGGAGATGGTAAAGCTATAGATTCATTTGCAAAATCGAATGGTAGTGGAAAAGACAGAAGAAGTGACAAAGAGGCTAATTGGGCAGTAAAGAAATATACAGAAAGCACAAATGATAAAGGCGAGAAAGTTATTAAAAAGAAAACTTGGTTTGGATATAGACTGCATTTAATAGTAGATGCTACATATGAATTGCCAGTTGCATATAAAGTTACAAAAGCTTCAAATAGCGAGAAAATAGAAATGGAAAAAATGTTAAAGGACTTGAAAGAAAGAAGAGGAAATGTGTTGAAGGTAGCCAAAAACTTTTATGCAGACAAAGGTTACGATTATACAAACTTGATAGAATTTTTAGAAGATAATGACATTAGTCCAGTAATAGATATACAAAATCACTGGACTAATGGCGAAGAGACAAAACAATATAAAGACACAGACATAGTATATACATATGATGGCAATGTGTATTTAGTAGATGATTTTGCTAAAAAAATAAAATTAGCATATGCTGGTTATGATAAAAAAACAAAAACATTAAGATATAAGTTGCCAGTATATATGAAAGATAATAGAGTATTTAGAATAAAAATAGAAGAAGATATAAGGATATTTACGCCAATAGCTAGAGATAGTAAGAAATGGAAAAGAGAATACAAAAAGAGAACAAGCGTAGAAAGAGCAAATGGAAGACTTGATAGAGATTATGGCTTTGAAGTACATACTATACGAGGTAAAGCAAAAATGGAATTGTTCGTTGGAATGGCATTTTTAGTGCAATTAAGCATGGCTAAAGGAAAAATAGAAGCAAACAAAAAAGAACATTTAGCAGCATTGGTAGTATAAAGTAAGATACCGGTAACCTTAAAAAAGCCTATTTTTGAGTAGGTTGAGTTGTTATGCACAAAAATTGAAAAAGTGGGAGCCAGTTATCCACAATTATAAAAAATGGTAAAGTATAAATTAAAAATAAGGATTTTTTTGTTGCCCAAATATGTTTGCTTTTTAAACAAAATTTCTACAGCGTAAAAAATTCACTTAAAGAAGGGCAGGATAAAATCACAAAACTAGGTTTTGAAGGACATTAGGTAACATAATTTCAAAACAGACTGTGAAATAGCTAGAAATTTTTAAGGAGAAATTGACATAATTTAAGACCTCCCAAAAAAATAAACATGCCAAATATGATGTTTAAAGAAGTTGAAAACAGAGTTTTATAACAATATCAAAAAAATTTAAATGTTATTAGAAAGTTGCGCTGATAATGCTAAAATAAAAATGTCATAAAGCCTACATAATTATTTTAGTATTATCATACGAACTTTGGAAAATATTTTTTAACTACATTGGAAGAGCTATATAGCGATACGCAAAGTTTATGTAAACTCATGACTCTTAAAATTGATTTTTGTGATTTTATCCTGAAAGAAGGGCTAGACAAACTTGAATTTTAATGATAGAATTGATTAATAGGAGGAGGGATATGATATATCAGATATATCATAAAATGTAAAAATGAAAAAAAGATTATTAATAACGTTTGTTATGATTTTAGTTATGGTTATGTTTATTCCAAGATTGCTGAGTGCGTTAGAAATAGATACGTCATATTATTATACGAAAGAGTATATAAAAAAGATGAAGGGGCCGACTATATCAAATCCTGGCAAAAATGCAAGTTTGGAAGAAATTATTTTGTATTTTGATTATTGTTGTTATAGGGGAACTACAATAAAATATTGGACGGAATGGCAAGAGCAACTTCAAGGATTAACAGTAAAAAGTAAATATATGTTTGGTTCAGCCGAAAAAGTAGAGTATACAAAAAGATATTTTATTAATTTAGATGTGACTGAAGCAGCTACTTTTTATAAAGGGTACGTGAACGGTATTATAATACTAATAATTAATAAAGACGCAGGTATAAATGACAATAAGATAAATAATGCATATTATCCTGGTACTGATGGTGAGACTATTGAAGGATTGACCGACTTAACAGATTCTATTTGGGGTACCGTTATTACGATAGTCCAAGCATTAGCGGTTGGTAGTGTGATTTTTGCAGGTTTGAGATACATGTATGCTTCAGCAGAAAAGAAAGCAGACATTAAAAAAAGTATGATGTATTTAGTAATTGGAGCTTTGTTTGTATTTGCAACATCTTCTGTTATGAGGTTTATATTTAGTATTGGTAATAGTTTGCTTTAATTTATAATATCTACTCTGTAAATTATTAGAGTGAGAAAAACATTCTCCCTATGATAGAATGAAATCAATCATAGGGAGGAATTTTTATATTGATGTTAACGCAATATTAACAATATATAAGGATGCATAAAAAATTTAGTAAAATTTGTCAGAAAATAGTGACAAAGAAAAAATTATGTGGTAGACTAATCGATGTAAGAGGATAGGTGCGAAAAACAAATAGGTATTTATTCGGGTAGTGTCTATCCAGGAATTACTTTATATCAATATGAATGACACAGTTAAGTTAACGGGATCAACGGGATCGATCCCTCATATTTGGTATAGAGCTATAAAAAGGAGAGAGCACATGGTAAAATTGGAAAAATATGTAAATGGGGGGGGGGCAAAAAAGCCTTCTAAATAGCGGGTTTCAAGGACAATCAATAGTTGGCCTATGCTTTGCATACAAAAAATATGTATGTAAGGCGTAGGCCTTTTTGCGCCTCAGACGCTAAATAGTATATGAAAATATATTTTCCTATGTGGCTTGCATGTGTTTAATCATATATATTTGAAGAATGGAGTGAGATAAGTAAAATGAAAAAAATGAGCAAAAAGGTAAAATTACTGTTAATGGTAATTATGGTCATTTCATGTATAATTACAGTTTCTAGTGTTTACGCAAATATAAGTACAAATTTCCCAGAGTCAGATAACCATAAAATAGATAAAGTAGACACCAGTGTAAAAAAGATTTGGGGAAGTGTTGTAGTTATAGTTCAAGTATTAGCTTTTGCAGCAATAATATTTGCAGGTTTAAGATATATGTTTGCATCTGCAGATCGAAGAGCAGATATAAAAAGAGGCTTAATAATGCTTGCGTTAGGAGCAATACTTGTGTTTGCTACATCAACAATTGTAAGTTTTGTTGTTAATGTAACAAACGATGCATTGCAGTAATTAAATCTATTAAAGAAAGGTATAAATATATGAAAAGAAAGTTATGTATAGTAATGTTATTAATTGGTGTTGTTTGTGCGTGCGTCATAAAAGTAGAGGCTGCAGGGAACATGTTGGACAAGATTATAGATCAAGGGACTAACTTTAGCGGTTCGACGAATGATCCTTTAGGGGTCAAGTTATCCAACTTTATTAAAGGAGATATAATGACAATTGTATTAGCAATTGGTAATCTTGTTTTTGCTATAGCAACAGTTGTATTAGGTGCTAAATATATATGGTCAAGTGCAGAAGGAAAATCGCAGGTTGCGGAAACTCTTCCAGGGTTTATAGTGGCAGTAGTATTTTTCTATTTAGGTGGAACTTTAGTTAATTGGCTAAGAGACGCAAGTAGTCAGATAACTTCGTCTCATAATTGGTCATCAGTATCTGGATATATAATGTGGATAGTAAATACGATAGTAAGATATGCATCTTTTGGTGGAATATTGTTTATGGGATTAAAGTACATGTTTGCAAGCGCAGATGGAAGATCACGAATGAAAACAAGTATGGGTGGTTTGGTAATAGGAATAGCATTTGTATTCTTAGCCTCAACAGTAGTTGACTATATAATATCAATAGGAGAAAGCGTACTTTAATAAATTTAAAGGAGGTAAGTTAAATATATGGGAAACACGTATAACGTTCCAAGAAGTGCAAAAGGAGAATCAAGAATTTTGTACATATTTACAGTTAAATCGTTAATTGCAACGATAGCATTTGGTTTAGTCGGACTTATTCCTTATGCAATATTTTCAGCATTGGGAATGACAGTGCCTGGTTTAGTATCCATAGTTATATGTGCCGGTATTGGTTATGCCGTAATGAGTCTTAAAATACCTGATGCAGCTATTATGGGAAAACTTAGAAAAGCTGGTGGAGAGCAATTGGGAGATATTTTGTGGCGTACAATAACGTTTTCACGAAGGAAAAAAACATACGTATATCGTAAAGGAGGAAAAAAACAATGGGAAAAGACGCAATGATGTTAATATTTGCATGTATTATGGTTGTTGTAGTTGTTGTCTATTTTATATATGACAAATCTAAGAATAAAAAATCAAAAAGTACCAATGGTAAAGAAACAAAAGATACAAAATCTTCAATTACAGGAGTAAAAAGAGTTGAAAAAGCAGCAGAGCAAAAAGATATGAGTGGCTTTATAAAGTTCGATAAAATTGCTAATGATATGATTTATCAAAATAACGGAGAAAGGTACACCATGGTTATACAATGTAAAGGTATAAACTATAACCTTATGTCCGAAATAGAGCAGATGGCAGTAGAAGAAGGCTTCATAATGTTTTTAAACACATTGAAATTCCCTATACAGTTATATGTTCAAACTAGATCAGTAGATTTAAGTAATAATATAAAAACATATAAAGGAAGAGTAAAACAATTTGTAGACAAACAAAATGAAGTAATTACAAAATATAACGAAGTAGAAGATGATGTTGATTCTACACAAGACGAAATAAATTATATGAAAAAAGAGAAAGTTAAATATACAAATATAGCAGAATATGTTTCTGATATAACAAGATATGTTGAAAGAATGGCTTTAAATAAATATATGTTGCAAAGAAACTTTTACGTTGTATTTTCATATAACAAGTCAGAATTGGTGACAACAGAGAAGTTTTCTAAAGAAGAATATGAAGACCTATGTTATAGAGAGCTATATACAAGAGCTCAAGGAATAATAGGCTCTTTAGTTAGTTGTTCTGTGAATTGTAGAATACTTAATTCTAATGAATTAGCACAATTAGTATATGTTTCGTTAAATAAAGATGATGCAAATACAATGAATATAAAAGACGCGTTAGAGTCAGGAGTATTTAGGCTATATACTTCTAGCGAAGATGTAATGAAGAAAAAACGTGAAATGATAGATGAAGAACTAAATGCTCAAAGCAAACTTAGAATTGAGCAGGCAGTTCAGGAAGCAATATCTAAAGGATTAATAGTAACAGAAGCAGAAAGCGAAGAAGCTGTTCAAAAAGAAATAGATCGAAGAGCATTAAAAATGATAGATAAATCAACGACAGACGAAAATGTTAAACAAGAATTAAAAAATATAATAAAAGAAAATAGAAAAGAAAGAGTTAAAATATTGGAACAAAAAAAATCCGAGTTAAATAACCAAAACGTTCAAAATGGCGAAGATGTAAATGCAAAGGTAAACGAAGATGAAAATGTAAGTGTAAGTGAAAACATAAATACAGAAGAAAATATAAATGAAGCAGAATTAAAAAAAGAATTGGAGTCAGAAAATATAATAAACGGAGAAAATGAAGAAGAAATTATAGGAAAGAATACAGAGGAGGGGTAGAATACATATGAAGTCTAAGAAAAATAAAGAAAATATAGAAGAAAACGGCCTTATAAAAGACGAAGAAATTCTAGTTTCAGAAGAATATCAGAGTATATTGGACGAAAATAGATCAAACTTAAAAGATCTTATATCGCCTTCTGGAGTAGATGCGTCTCATTATGATTATTTGGAGATATTCTCCAAAATTTCGCGTTATGCACGTAGTTTTTATGTGACTACATTACCAAGACAAGCTACATTTCCATATTTCTTGTCAGATATATATAATTTTGGAGATATAAATACGTCAGTATATATTTCACCAATACCAGAAACTGTATCACAAAATGACTTGAATAGAACTATAGTTGAAATACAATCTGAAAGAATTGTTGCACAAGATAGAGGAGATATAAACAGAGAATCAGTTCTTGCAATAAAACAAACAGAAGCAGAAACACTAAGAGACCAGATTGCAGCGGGATATAACAAGTTATTTGAAGCAACTATGATATCTACACTATTTGCATATTCAAAAGCAGACTTAGATAAAATGTCAGAATTGTTATCAATAGAGGCTTCTAAGAGTATGATTGGATTAAAGGCAGCTTGGGCTATACAAGAAGAAACTTTTCAATCAAATTTACCACTAAATACTAACTTGGTAAAAAGAAAGCACACATTTGATAGAGGTTCTATGGCAACAGTATTTCCATTTGTTACTTCAGAGGTAGGACATGATACTGGTGTTCCGATAGGAATAAATAAACAAACAGGTTTACCAATTATATTTGATAATTTTCACAGTTCTTTAACCAATTACAACATGGTTATATTTGGTAAATCAGGTTCGGGAAAATCAGTTACAATAAAGACGATTATGGCAAGAAGTGCAGTGCTAAACGAAGTTGAAAACCTAGTGCTTGATGCCGAGGGCGAATATGTAGTTGTTGCAGAGTCACTTTGTGGGTACAACGTAACAATAAGTCCAACAAGCGATAAAATAATTAATATATTTGATGTTGAACCAGAAGTTATAAAAGATGAAATAACAGGTAAAGAAAAATACATTGTAAATATAGAAAATAAAGTAGAAGACGTAACACAAGCCTTACTTACGATGGCAAGAGGTTCAACTAGAAGCACAGAAGTAAACGAATTAACAAAACAGATAATAGGAGAAATAGTTGCAGAAGAATATGCTGCACTTGGCATAGGTAGTAACGTGGATAGTTTGTTTGAAGATAATGATTCAGGAATTATAGATGATGAAACAGAAGATATAGATATAAATACGAATTTAGGAAGAAAGAGAAAATTAATGCCAACAATAGGTTCGTGGTATGAAAGACTATTAGTTAAGGCTCAGGAAAACGATAACTCAGATTATCAATATCATTACAGCTATTTGACAAAAGTTATGAAACAGTATTGTAGAAAATATGATGGACAAATGGCGTATTTTGATGGACAGTCAACGTTTGATTTATCTGATGGAGCGTTGTTCATAAATATAGATATATCACAACTTGAAGAAAAGTTTGCAAGACCACTTGCACAGCAAGTATTACTTTCTTGGGTTTGGGAAAAGTATGTTAAGAAAAATAGTGAAAACAAAGGAAAAGCTAGAAAGAAGAGAGTGCTAGTAGACGAAGCTTGGATGCTATTAGATTATCCTGAAGCAGTTCAATTCTTAAACACAATGGCGAGACGTGCAAGAAAAAGAAATGTATCACTTGCAGTTGTATCACAGAAATTCCAAGATTTCTATGAGAAAAAAGAAGCACAAGCAGTATTAACATCTTCAGAAGTAAAATTATTCTTAGCACAAGATAAATCGGAAATAGGTTATTTAAAAGAAGTGTTTAAATTAAGTGAAGGTGAAGCTGATTTCTTACTTACATGTGTAAGAGGAGAAGGGTTGTTAAAAATTGGACAAGAGTCGGCAATTATAGCAATAAAACCAACTCAAAAAGAATTCCAATTTGTTGAGACTAATTTATCTAAATTAGCCGAAATGAATAAATAATATGAGGAGTGAGATAAGTGAAAATTAAAATAGATTACAAAAAAATAATTTTAGTTTTAGCAATTATATTAGTTTCTTGCTTCGTATTAAATGGTGTTCAAGCGGCTATAACAGTTAATGCATATGGCAATGCATCTTCTGTTGATACTTCCAAAGGAAGCGCTGTGGATACAACAGTAACTGTTGTACAGAAATTAATAGAAATGATATTAGGAGCTGCAGCTTCTGGAATTTTTGCGACTATAACATCACTTATAAATGTTTTGTTTATAGCACTATATCTTGTTTTACATGTTTTATTTGGTTTATCGATTGCTAATGGTACGGAATTATTCTACGCACCAATGCCAGATAATATAGTATTTAACAGATTTTCCTTTTTTGATGCAAATTTTATTAATCCATCGAAAGGTTCAATTTGCTATGCTATAAAGGGCATACTGCAGAATTTGTTCGCTTCTTTTGAAACAATTGCGTTTGCTATATTTATAATAGCAGCTATGGTAGCAGGAATAAAGATGGCTTTATCTTCAATTGCTTCTAAAAGAGCACAATATAAAGAGGCTGCGGTAAAATGGTTTTCTGGTTTTTTAATATTGTTGTGTTTAAGATGGATAATAGCGGGTATATTTTATATAAATGAATATATAGTAGCGGTTTTATATAGTATTTCAACAGAAGTGCCTATTCCTGTATATGTTACTGACGCTATTCCTATATTTGGTCAAGCGTTGACGTCTATTATAAAAGTCGTTGCATCACTTTGGGGTGGAGACGGAACGTTTAATGTTAGTGGATATATGGGAATTGTTTTAGCTAATTTGGCCAAGAGTTTTGGTGGAGATGTAATTGCTTCTATAATAGGTTTTATTATTATGGGACAAACTTTCACAGTTATTGGTTCATATTTAAAAAGAGTGTTTATGTGTGTATTGTTAGGAGTGATATCACCACTAATTGTAGCTGCGGATACTATTTCTACGGCTACGGGTAAGCAGTCAACAATATTTAAAAAATGGTTAAGCAATTTTGTTGTCACAGTTTTTATGCAGTCTCTTCATGCAATGTATATGGTAGTTATTTTAGAAATATTGAAAGAGTTGTATGCTGAAGATGCTTTTAATTTATACGGATTGAATGGTGTTCAAATTGGAGTAATTACAGTTATTCTTACAACAGGTTTAGTAAAATTAGAAGGATTATTTAAAAATTTGTTTGATATACAAGGCGGTTTAAGTGGCTCTCTTAAAGATGGTACAAAGGATATGGTCAAGGCTATGGGAGCAATTAAAGGAATAGCAGCAGGTGCAAAAGCTGTAGGAGATAATGCAACAAAATTTAAGGACGCTAGCAAGAGGAAAAAAGCATATACTGCAGAACTTAGTAAATTAAAGGGAGCTCAAGCAAGAGATAATGCTCAAAGTGCATTTACGGCAGCTAAGAAAGCAAAGTCAGAAGGTAATATGGACGAATATCATAAACAAAGAAAAATAGCAGCCGATCAATTGAAAATAGCTAAAGAAAATGGTGTCTATGTTGACCCTAAAAAGGGTTTCGGTTCAAACAATTCTCAGGGGTCTGCTCCTGAGAGTCAAAAGAGTGGTAGCAACAACGCTGATTATTTGCAACAAGTTTTAAATGCTCAAAATAATCCTACACAAATGACACGTGAACAAAAAATACAACAATTAGAAGCAGGAATTGCTTCAGCTCAAGCTGATATGAAATCTGCAAGATTTGCTCAAATTATGGGACCAGCAAATATAGCCGCAGGTTTAGGCATGGGACTAGGTATGGGACAAGATGTAAGTGAAGCTCTATTTAAAGGTGGATATATAACTGCCGCTTTAGATAAAGGAGCGGAAGGAATTGGACGTATAGCTGCAGATAAAGATAGAAAAACATTTGCAGAGTACGAGAGAAAAGAAGGAGATAGATTGCGGTTATACACCTTCGGATAAAATTGTAAGAGAGAAGAGCGGTATTGGAAAAACATATAATGAAAATAGTAATTTAGGTGGTCAGAAATACACAGATTCTACTTCTGAAAAAATAGTTAGAAAAGAAACGATAGTTGAAAAAGCTGGCGAAGCTATAAAGCTTTCAATAGATCCGATAGCAGTGGGAAAAGAGATTGGCAAACAGTTTAAAGGAATTAATGATGTTTTGTCAAATACTATGAAGCAAGAGTTGCGTCAAATAGATTGTAACTTGGATGATAGTCAATAAGAGGAGATAAAAGAATATGATAGATAAAATAAAAGCATTTTTTGCTATAATGCTTATTGTAATTGTCATTTTCGCTATAGGTTATAGTATAGTAAAGACTGTAATGGCAGCTTTGGAACAACCTAATTTAATTACAGTGTCAAATTTAGCTGAGTATACATCAGACGAAAAGATTGTTACTAGTTATTCAATATATTATTATTATGAAGAATGTGTGAATAACTTTTTTGAAGCATGTAATAGGGAACTTTACGAAGAACTGTATAACATATATATAAAAGATTATGCGAAAGCTCAAAGTAAAGAAGAAATAATTTCTATGTTAAAAGATGTTAAGCAGAAAATAACACCAAAAGATATGGACGAAAATATCAAATGTGGTTTGAAAAAAATGTATAGTACAGAAGACGGATACGTGGCTGAAATCTATGTAAATGAAGATTTGTCTTATATAATATTTAATGAAGCAAACTCTAAAGAGTTAAGTTATAGTTTTGCATTTGTAAAATAAAGGAGGAAAGCGATTTGAATTATGAAGATCAAAGAAAACTAGTAGCCATATTTATTATGGCTGTGGTACTAGTTATAGTTTTATCGCTAGTAGCTCTTGTATTCATTTGGTTACCTGAAACAGTTGAGGAAGAGAAGTTTATTGTAGGTAAAGTTAACCAGCAAACGAGTACAGAGGAAAAAGTTGTTGAGAATTATTATAAACAGCTATACGTATTGTTTGTAAATAACGATGTGGATCAAATATTTAATTTAGTTGGAAAAGATTATCTTGAATATTTTGAATTAGAAAAACAAGATTTAATAGATTGGTTAAGAGAAAAAAAGGTATTAAGTAAAGGATTAGAGTTGAGCCAGTACAAAACATTTTCATTAATAGGATATAGCAATGTGTATGAGTTCGATTTGAAAGCAAGAGATGAGGCATATTCAATAAATGTGATAATAAGAGAGAGCTCACCAAATAACTATACAATTGCGTTTGATAAGTTTATAGACTATACAAACGATGTATATACCTCTACTAAAGATAGCATAAAACTAGATATATATAAAAAAATAAGATATACAAATAGTATACAATATGAATTTAAACTAACGAATTGTTATGATAAAAATATAAAAATAAATACGCAAAATTCTGCTTCCCCTATAATTTTAGTTAACTCACAAAGCGAAGTAAAAAAACCTGTAATGACTACATTATCGTCTATAGAAGTAACATTAGAACCAGAAGAAACACGTTCATTTACAGCAGTTTTTAATATAGAAGATACATTTGATTATCTTACATATAATACCTTAGTTATAAAAGATTCACAATTTGAAGGAATTCAAGGAGCAAATAATCTAGAATTTACATTGGATTAAGAAAGAAGGTGACTATTACTGATGAATGATGATTTCGAAGAAGATTATGATGATGAGTATGAAGATTATGATGAAGAAGAATCCGATCTTTTAGAAGAAATTAAAGATAAATATGACGAAATAAAAGATAAAGTAGATAAATATAAAAATAAAAAAAATGGCGGTAATAGTTCCGATTCACAACAGAAAGCCAAAGAATTTGATAACCAGCTAAAAGATAAAAATATGGCAAGGAGTCAAAATCCATCAGCTACTACTGGAACAACAACAGGAAGTGCAACAGGTGAAGCCGCTGCAACTGGTGGAGCAACTACAACCGGCGGAACGGCTACTGCTGCTGGCGGAACAGCTGCTGCTGGAGAAACAGCCGCCGCTGCCGGGGGAACCACTGCCGTTGCTGGAGAAACTGCAGCAACAGCCGGAGGAGCTGCAGCCGCTGGTGGTGCAGTAGCGGCTCAAGCAGCTGTTCCAGTTGTTGGTTGGATAGCACTTGCGGTTGAAGCAGGAATTGCTTTATTAATTGCTGCACGAAAGGCAAAGAAAAAACGTGAAGAAAAACTTGCAGAAAACGGTATAGACATTAAAGGAATAAAAAGATTATTAAAAGTTTCTCCAATTTTACTTCCAATTGCCATTATCGTATTAATAATTATACTACTGGTACAAGGTGAAACGCAGGATAAAGTGGAATTCTTAAATCAAGCATTTAAGTGTTTTGAAGGTAAAAATGCTTGTACAGATTTTATGAATACCAAAGTGAGAATTGATGCTATAGATAAAGATTTAATTAAAGCTACAGATTTACAAATAGCAAAGTTTGTAGTGCAGTATGTTAAAGCAGAAAACAAATACTATGGTTCTAATGGTTCATCATTTATGTCAGACATAATAAATGATTTAAATGAAGTTGCAAAAGAAGGACTAGTAGAAGACAGTGGAGTGAGCGTCATAGAAAACATATTTAACGAATTGGTTGATAATTCTATAATAGGAGATACCATATATGCTTGGCATTTATTCAAATGGATGAAAGTTGAAAAGAAAGTATATCAAAATATTTATTGGCATAAAGCATATCTTGATACTGCAAGCGGTTATGCAACGCTTACAGAACTTAAAGAATGGTATACAGTAGTAAAAGGCGAGGAACCAAATATAGCGTTTGGAGATACGGTAACAAAAGATGCAATTGCAATTGATCTAAATCTTTTTAATGCATATTTACCAACGCCATTGGGTGTTGAGCTAGATAAGTGTATTGAAGCCGCAAGACCATATATTCCTTCGTGGATAGAGATTTATGCAGTTTATGTAAATACAGGAAGTTATGATATCGCAAATGATGTGTATAGTTATTATATTAATAAAAATAGTTATAAATTGGAGGTAACTTTGTACCAGTTAACAACTATAAAAAAAATTAAAAAAGTAGAGAATGGAAGTACTAAAGAATACGTAGTAGAAAAAGATGGCACAACAAGGAGTTTAACTAAACAGGAGTTTGATAATGAAACCGCACAAGGTTCTAGTGGATTTTTTGCATGGTTAGGAGATAAGCTAAGTGATTTTATATCTATGGCAGAGAATGAGCTGAAAAAATTAATAGAGGAAATCGCAAAACTTTTCGGTTTTAATGTCACTGTTACGTCTGAGTGGGTGCCTATAGTTACTTATGGAAACGCTTTTAATTATAAAGTTTCTCAAGATTATTCAATTGTAACTGAAATAGATTTTGAGAAAGTGGAAAAGGCTGATCAGAGAGAGAAAGAGTCATCTCATAACACAATAAGTTATACAGTGGAATATCAAGAGACTGTTACTAAAGAAAATGGAACTACAGAAGTAGTGACTAAACAAAAGGAGAAGAACGCAAAATATTATATTAAATCAACTGTATTTATAGATCATGAAATAACGACATGGACAAATAAGTTGCAATATGTTTCAACAAATACCACAGTGTATACTGAGAAAAATAGATTTTTACAAATATTTATGGATATAGTTCGAGAAAAAGACTATAAATATACAATAGATGACGTATCCATTGCAGATGAAATAATAGAATCATTTTATGGAGAAAGCTATAAAGTAACTGGTTCGTCTATAGATTACTCTGCGTTGCCAGAAGGAGCATTCGGGTGGCCTGTACCTTCTAATAAAGTGGTTTCTGCGCTTTTTGGATATACACAATGGTATGGTGGAGATCATTTGGGAATAGATATATGGGCAGTTGACAGCTCCGGTAACCCAACAGCAGGCTTTAACTATGTAGGTAGAGTAGATGTGGTTGCTGCGCAATCAGGAACTGTAATAGAGGTTCTAGATAATGCTTGTGCGGATGGAAATGCTGTGAGTAAAAATTGTGGTGGAACATATGGAAATCATGTAATAATACAGCATGAAAATAATTATGCGACTATGTATGCGCATTTAGCAAAAGGAACAATTGCTGTTAGCCAAGGACAAACTATTAATGCAGGCACCTTTTTAGGTAAAATGGGGTCGTCGGGAAATTCAACTGGAACGCATTTACATTATGAAATTCGATTTAGTGGCGAAAGAATAGATCCGCTTGCCTTTTATGAGGTAGAGCCATATATGTATGGAGTTCCTTATGAAAGTATAAACCGTTCAGGAGTAACTATGGCAAATCCATATAAAGTAAAATAACTGTAATAGAACTAAAAATTAAACATTCTTAATTATGACCAGCGGAAGGAGTAAGTTTTATGAAAAAGAAAAACAACGTTAAAGTTAACACAAAAAAACAGCGTCAGACCAAAACTACAAAATATAGTAACATAAAAATAAACGCACTATGGTATCTGGCAACAGTTATAGAATGGATAATTGTACCTTTGTATTTAGCTTCAATGGGATATGAATTTGATATATCGTTATATGAAAAATTGAGAGAGTGGGAAAATGTTGAAACGTTGTATTATATTTTGGCTAGTTTAGATATTGCGTTATTTGGATACTTTGTCATTTTTTATAGAAAAAAAGATCAATTGAAACCAATGGGAATATCAGTATTTTGTTGCTTAACGCAAATAGTCTTACTTATATCTAAAGTAAAATGGTAATACATACAGATAATGAATAAATGAGTTTTGATGAGAAACACTTAAATAGTGTCAGTTAGGGTGTCAGTTGGGGTGTCAGTTGGGACGTTTTCAATTGACACTTTTTAGTTGTTTCTCAATTAACTAAACCATTAGACTATCTGATGGTTTTCTTCTACAAATAGTGTCAATTGAAAACGTCCCAACTGACACCCTAACTGACACCCTAACTGACACCAAATGTCAACAACTACTTAAAATTTAATGTGTATAACTTGAATTTTTATATTGATACATGTGGAAAAATGATACATTTTGTGATATACTCTATGCAAGTTTGGAGGACAAAATGCGAATTATAACTGGAAAATTTAAAGCAAAAAAACTAGTATCACCAAAAGAAACTGACGCGTCAATCAGACCAACTTTGGATAGAGTAAAAGAACCACTGTTTTCAATGATTAGGCCATATATAACAGACGCACGTGTGTTAGACTTGTTTGCTGGTACAGGTAACCTTGGTTTAGAGGCAATAAGTGAAGGTGCAAGTTATGCTGTGTTAAATGATAAATCAAAAACAGCACTTAATATAATTTCTACAAATGTAAGATTGACAGGAACGGGAAGTTGTGTTAAAATATCTGCGAAAGAGTATGAC
The DNA here is from genome assembly GCA_964481385.1 of uncultured Clostridium sp. Taxonomy (GTDB): domain Bacteria; phylum Bacillota; class Clostridia; order TANB77; family CAG-465; genus UMGS1649. The sequence goes on from CAYZTN010000004.1 coordinate 40,118, forward strand.
AAATGTTTAAAGAGCCTTATGGGTGACACTTTTGATATTATATTTCTAGACCCTCCGTATGCTACGGATTATGAACAAGACGCTTTAAATAAAATAGTAGAATACAACTTGTTAGCCACACACGGCATAATAGTTCTTGAAAGCGACAAAAGAAAAGAAATAAATGAAGAAATAGACAAACTTGAGATAAAAGAAAAAAGAACATACGGTAGAGTGACCTTAAGGGTTTACAAGTGGAAGGAGTAAGTTTTATGGAAATATTTACATTATTAGAAAATCTTGAGGAGCTTGTTGAAAATGGCTCTAAAGTACCTTTTTCAAACAAGGTTATGATTGATATTGATGAAGTTAAAGAAGTATTAGAAGAGATAAGAAGAAAATTGCCAGATGAGTTAAAACAAGCAAAATGGTTAAAAGAAGAAAGACAAAGAATTCTTATGGATGCTCAAAAAGAAGCCGACGATATAGTTAAACAAACAGAAACTAAGATTATTTCATTGGTTGATGACCATGAGATAACAAAACAAGCTTTAGCTAAGAAAGATGAAATTTTAGAATCTGCAGATAAAGTTGCTCGTGAGATATCTGATGGAACACGTGAGTATGCTGATGCGTTACTTGAGAGAATAGAAGAAATTTTGAATGAGTCTTTGTCTGTTATAAAGAATAATAGAAAAGAACTTAAAATGTAAGAGCGATAATTTGTAAGAGGTTATACGATGGGGAGAAAAAAAGGAAGCAAAAATAAAAAAAGAAGAAATAATAATAACAGTAAGAAGACAATTGGTGGAGATTTCTTAGGAGGAATACTAATTGTCCTTGCCTTTGTTACGTATGTTTTGTTTAGCTTTAATAACATTGGAGTTGTTGGAGAAGGTATAAATAACGTAATGGCAGGACTATTTGGTGCGTTAAGAATGACTTTGCCAGTTGTTTTTGTATATATTGGAATTAAAATGATAGTCGTAAACAAAAAGATAAAAGTATCAACAGAATTGCTTAAAGGAATAGTTGTTATGGTACTTTTGTCAGCAACTGTTTATGTATTTTGTTATACAACAGAGGAATATTATACACTAAAAAAAGGTGTTGTTTCATTCTTAAATTGGGGATATGAGTCTGGAATAAGTGGAACGAATATTTGTGGAATAGTTGGAGCTTTAATTGCAAATATTGCAAATTTAATAAATGGTAATTTAATTGCAAGAATTATACTTACTTCAGCAACATTGCTTTTTACCCTGTATTTTATAAACCTAGGACTGGCAGACTTTTTAGCAGGTGTGTACAATGCCATTGTTTCAGTTATAGAGTTTATTGCTAATGCATGTATTACAGTATTTAGTTGTGACGAAGAAAAAGAAAAGGCGCGTGCGGCTGAAAAAGAAGAAAAGGCAAAAGTTAAAGCAGAAGCTAAGAAAAAGGCCGAAGAGGAACAAAAGCTTAAAGAAAAAGAAGAAAAACTTGCAAGTTTAGGTACTCGTAATTATGCGGACAACATTAAAAATGACGATGATGACCAGTTAAGAATAAATTTAAATACACCAGCAGAAGAAAAGTCACAAAATGAAAAGTTTGACGCATTCTTCAAAAAGCAACGCGAAACAAACGAAGAGAAGAATGTAAAAGAAGTATTACAGTTAGAGCATAATACTCACGAAGAAGAACAATTAAACTATGTGTTCCCACCACTAAGCTTACTTGCAGAGCCAAAGGCTGGAAGTAAAGGAATGAATAAAAAAGCGGTGGATGCAGTTGCAGATAAGCTAGAAAAAACGCTAGCAAGTTTTGGAGTTGAAGCTAAAGTTACCAATATTACAAAAGGACCTACTGTAATGTGTTATGAACTTACTCCAGCACCAGGTGTAAAGGTAAGTAGAATAGTAAACTTGTCAGACGATATAGCGCTAGCACTTGCTGCAAAAAGCATAAGAATTGAAGCACCAATTCCAGGAAAAGGAACAGTAGGAATTGAAGTACCAAATGAAATGAAAGAATCTGTTTCAATTCGTGAGGTTATAGCTTCAGATAAATTTAGAGATTCAGAGTCAAAACTTACATTTGCAATAGGAAAAGACACAGCAGGAGATATTGCAATAGGAGATATTGCGAAAATGCCACACGTTTTAGTTGCAGGTGCAACTGGCTCAGGTAAGAGTGTATGTATAAACTCAATGCTTGTGTCAATACTATATAAAGCAAAACCAAATGAAGTAAAACTAATTTTAATAGACCCTAAAATGGTTGAAATGTCTTCATATAACGGAATACCACATCTTTTAATACCAGTTGTAACAGACCCTAAAAAAGCAGCTGGAGCATTAAACTGGGCAGTAAGTGAAATGGTAGAGCGTTATACTAAATTTGCATCAAAAGGCGTAAAAGATATTAAAGGATATAACAAAATAATGGCAGGAGAGGACGAAGGTAAAAAACTTCCTCAAATAGTTATAGTTGTAGACGAATTATCTGACCTTATGATGGCAGCACCAAATGATGTAGAAGACGCAATATGTAGACTAGCACAGATGGCACGTGCAGCAGGAATGTACTTAGTAATTGCAACACAACGTCCATCAGTAGACGTAATCACAGGTGTAATTAAAGCAAATATTCCATCAAGAATTGCGTTTACAGTATCTTCACAAGTAGACTCTAGAACAATACTAGATATGTCTGGAGCAGAGAAGCTTCTTGGTAAAGGAGATATGTTGTACTATCCAACAGGAGAGATTAAACCTCTAAGAATGCAAGGTGCATTTGTATCTGAACAAGAAGTAGAAGATATAGTTACATATATTAAAGGAAATTGTAACGCAAAATATAACGAAGACATAATAAACAAGATAGATAATAGCGGAAAAACTGAAGCAACAGATGACGGACAAATGGAAGACGATGTAGATGAACTTTTAGACGCTGCAATAGACCTTGTTGTAGATATGGGTACAGCTTCAGCTTCAATGTTACAAAGAAGATTTAAGATAGGATACTCAAGAGCAGGCCGTATGATAGACCAAATGGAAGCTCGTGGAATTGTGTCTGGCAACTGCGGAAGTAAGCCACGTCAAGTGCTTGTCTCAAAAGAAGAATGGCAACAAGTGAAGTTTGGTGCACCAGAGCCTGTGCAAGAGCAAGTAGAAGTACCACTTAAAAAAGCAGAAGATATTCCGTCACTCGATAACAGCTTTGTAATTCAAAATGAGACAAAACCAAAAGACACAGCAACAGGTATTTATGATAAAATGCTTATGGAAAGACTTAAAAAAGACATTGCAATGGACTCGATGTTCTATGACGAGGACGAAAATAGTCCAAATAACACGTAGCTAAATAGACTGCATATTTTACTTGAACTTGAAAAAATATGCAGTTTTTTGCAAAAGTGTGAAAAAACAACAAAAAACGCTTGCAAAAATGTGATATTGGGGCATATAATATATGTGTAATAGCAAGGGACAATAGTATGCAAAGATACATAAAACAACAACTAATTGAATGGAAAAATAGCTACAATAGAAAGCCATTGATATTAAGAGGTGCAAGACAAGTCGGTAAAACATATATATTAAAAGAGTTTGGAGA
>CAYZTN010000005.1:0-40371 GCA_964481385.1 uncultured Clostridium sp.
GGGACATTTTGTCATTTCTTTATATAAGACATTATCACATTTCTTTCATAAAAAATAATGTGAAACTTCAAGAAAGGCTTGAAAAGAATTAGGGTATGTCATATAATACATGAGTAAATTATATATTTATACTGTAGTGTACAGTGGTATGCTGAAAATATATTAAACTTAAATTATTTACGAGGGGGAAAACATGGCTTTAAAAAAGCAATCATTTATGAAGGGCGTTGCAGTTGTGCTGTTTGCCCAAATTATAATTAAACTTTTTGGTTTTGTGTATAGAGTTATATTAACTAATATAGAGGGGTTTCAAGACGTAGGAAACAGTTATTATAGTTCTGGATATAAAGTGTATATATTTATACTAGCACTTGCAACAACTGGAGTTCCTAGTGCTATTGGAAAGCTTGTATCGGAAAAAGTTGCTGTAGGAGATAGACGAGGAGCACATAAAATATTTAAAATATCTTTAGTGTTATTTACCTTGATTGGCTTAGTATTTTCATTATTGTTATTTTTTGGAGCTGACGTAATTGCAACAAATATGTTGTCTAATCCAGGAGTAAAATATACCTTAGCAACACTTGCACCGGCAGTGTTACTGGTGTCTGTTGCTGCTGTATTTAGAGGGTATTTTGTAGGCCTTGGAAACGTTAGTGCTCACAGTGTGGCACAAATAATAGAGCAAATAATAAATAGTGTGCTGTCAGTTGTATTTGTAATGATGTTGGTTGGAAAGTCGCCTGAGGTTATGGCAATGGGCTCTACTGCAGCAACAGCCGTATCTACATTATCTGCTTTGGTATATTTATATATATATTATAGAAAGAACAGAAATGTTATTTGGGAAGAAGTTAGGTTATCCGGTAAATTTAATGAAGAGGGAATTAAAAAGACTATAAAAAGCATAATCAAATATACAATACCAATAGCGATTACTAGTGTTGTATCATCACTCGTTGGTATGGTGGATTTGGTAACAGTGGTAGATAGCTTAGTTACATATTATAATAATTTAGGCGTGCAAGATGCTTTGACTATTGCAAATGAGAAGTTTGGAATAATTGCAGGTAAAGTAGATATATTAGTATCTATACCATTTGCTTTAAATATTGCAATTATTACGCCACTTATGCCGGCAATCTCTGCTCATATGGCAAGGAAAGAAAAGAAAAATGCGGAGAAGAAGATAAACACAGCTATGAAGCTATCTTCAATTATATCTTTCCCGTGTGTTGCAGGTTTGGTAATTCTTGCTCAACCAATATTTGACGCGATATATCCTAACGCAAATGCAGGTGCAATTTTGTTGCAAATAGAGGCTTTTAGTGTAGTTGCAGGTCTTATGGAACAAACTGCTGAAAGTGCATTAGTTGGTATAAATAAGCTAAATGTTCCTACTATTGCAATACTTTGCGGAGCAGTCACTAAGTATATACTAAATGTAACTTTAATTCCTATATATGGGGAAAATGTTGCACCGCTTTCTACTATTGCATATCGCGTAGTTGACGCACTTGTTGCGGTAATTGTATTGTACAAAGCGTTGAAAGCTAAAATGGATACTAAAAATGTAATAGTAAAACCGCTTTTCGCGTCTTTAGTGATGTCTGGTATCGTAATTTTGGTACAAAAAGTTTGTGTTTACATAAGTCTAGGAAAAACTATAACTCTTGGCATAACAATACTTGCAGGAATGCTTACATATTTCTACCTTATACTAAAATCTAAGACGTTAAGTGAAGAAGAGTTATCTCAAATACCTTATGTAAACAAAATATGTCACTTAACTGAAAAGCAAAAAAATATTTAAAAAAAGTGTTGACTTTTGTAATTGCTTGAAGTATAACATAGGTGTAATCTTATTATAGGAGGTAAGAACAATGAATAAAGGAGAACTTATTGCAAAAATCGCTGAAGAAAGCAAATTAACAAAGAAAGCTGCAGAAGCTGCATTAGACGCTTTCACATCTTCAGTAACAGGAGCTCTTAAAAAAGGTGAAAAAGTACAACTAGTTGGCTTTGGAACTTTCGAAGTTAGACAAAGAGCTGCAAGAAAAGGAAGAAATCCTCAAACTAAAGCAGAAATTAAAATACCTGCTTCTAAAGCTCCAGTTTTCAAAGCTGGTAAAGCTCTAAAAGAAACTGTAAACAAATAATAATTATGGTTTTTGAACTCAGTAAGAAATTACTGGGTTTTTTTATTGTAAGTTTTAGGTATATTGTGGTATAATATACTTGTTTGTTATTATGTTTTGGGGGTATTTATGAACGATAAAATTATAATAAAAGGAGCAAAGGAAAATAACTTAAAAAATGTAAATTTAGAAGTGCCAAGAAATACATTAACTGTGTTTACTGGACTTTCTGGTTCAGGAAAAACATCTCTTGCTTTTGATACTATATATGCAGAGGGACAAAGGCGTTATGTAGAAAGCCTTTCGTCATATGCAAGGCAGTTTTTAGGTATGATGGAAAAGCCAGATGTTGAGCTTATTGAAGGCTTGTCACCAGCAATAGCAATAGACCAAAAGACAACATCTAAAAATCCTCGTTCTACTATTGGAACGGTTACAGAGGTTTATGATTATTTACGTCTTTTGTATGCAAGAATAGGTACGCCTCATTGTCCTAAATGTGGCAAGAAAATATCTATGCAGACAGTAGACCAAATTGTAGACCAAATATTAGAAGAAGAACAAGGCACAAAGTTAGTTATAATGGCACCTGTAATTCGTGGTAAAAAAGGCGAACATGTAAAAGTATTGGAACAAGCTATTAAAAATGGTTTTATACGTGCAAGAATAGATGGACAGATGTATGAACTATCTGAGGAGTTACCAGTGCTAGATAAAGCAAAATCACATAATATAGAGATAGTTGTGGATAGAATAATTGTATCTGAAAATATTAGAACAAGGGTTGCAGATTCAGTAGAACTTGCAATGAAAGAAGCAGATAATCTTGTTTTGGTAGATATTTTAGATAAAGGTGAAGTATTGTTTTCGGGTAATTACTCATGTCCAGACTGTGGAATATCTATGGAAGAATTATCTCCTAGAATGTTTTCTTTTAATACACCATTTGGTGCATGTCCTTCATGTACAGGTGTGGGAGAGCTTTTAAAAATAGATCCAGATAGAATTATTCCAGATAAAACTAAAACTATTTCTGACCCTACTTTAATAAAAGCGTGGGGTGGAAATACTACGGATTCTGCAACTCAAATGTATATAAAAGGGCTTTGCAAGCATTACAAGGTAAAACTTGATACAAAGTATTCAAAACTTCCTGAAAGCTTTAAAAATGTTTTGCTATATGGAAGTGGCACTGAAACTATTAAGTTTGAGTACAAATCTAAAACGTTTACCAGAAACTTTGAAGCACCATTTGAAGGAGTTTGTAATATATTGGAGCGTAGATATAACGAAACAAAGTCAACGCTTCAAAAAGAGATTTATTCAAACTTTATGAATACTATTCCTTGTGAAGTGTGTCATGGAGCAAGATTAAAAGATACAGTGCTTGCTGTAAAGGTAGGAAAACTTAATATATATGAACTTACATGTATGTCTATTACAGATATAAAGAAGTATCTAGCGGAACTTAAGCTTTCTGAGAAAAATAAAATGATAGCAAGTCAAATATTAAAAGAGATAAATTCAAGACTTCAATTTTTAATAGATGTTGGTTTAGATTATTTAACGCTTTCAAGAAGTGCTGGAACTTTGTCTGGCGGAGAGTCACAACGTATTAGGCTTGCAACGCAAATAGGCTCTGGTTTAACAGGAGTGTTATACATATTAGACGAACCAAGTATTGGACTTCACCAAAGAGATAACGATAAACTATTAGCGTCTCTTAAGAAGATGAGAGATTTAGGAAACACTTTAATTGTGGTAGAGCATGACGAAGACACAATGCGTGCAGCAGATTACTTGGTAGACATTGGACCTCGTGCAGGAGTGCATGGCGGTGAAATCGTAGCTTGTGGAACGCCAGAAGAAGTTATGAAGTGTGAGAACAGCATAACTGGTAAATATTTAAGCGGAAAATTAAAAATAGCTGTACCAGAGCATAGAAGAAAAGGAAATGGTAAAGAGATAAAAATTATTAAGGCAGCAGAAAACAACTTAAAAAATATTGATGTAACAATTCCTCTAGGTGTTATGACATGCGTTACTGGAGTATCTGGTTCAGGTAAGAGCTCCCTTATAAACGAAGTGCTATACAAAGCTTCTGCAGCTGAAGCTAATGGCTCAAAGCATAAGGCTGGAAAACATAAAGAAATACTTGGCTTGGAAAATATAGATAAGGTTATAGACATTGATCAGACACCTATTGGAAGAACGCCAAGGTCAAATACAGCTACGTACACAGGTATTTTTGATTTAATACGTGACTTGTTTGCACTAACGTCGGAAGCTAAAGCGCGTGGATATGAAAAAGGTAGATTTAGCTTTAACGTAGCAGGCGGTAGATGTGAAGCATGTCAAGGTGACGGAATTATTAAAATAGAAATGCACTTTTTACCAGATATATATGTGCCATGTGAGGTATGTAAAGGTAAAAGATATAACAAGGAAACGTTGGAAGTAAAATACAAAGGAAAGAGCATAAATGATGTTTTAAATATGACAGTAGAAGAAGCACTAGACTTTTTCAAAAATATTACTAAGATTAGGAATAAACTTCAAACGCTATATGATGTGGGGCTAGGATATATTAAGATAGGACAGCCTTCTACAACATTATCTGGTGGAGAAGCTCAAAGAGTAAAACTTGCAACAGAGCTTTCAAAGACTTCAACAGGAAAAACGTTATATATATTAGACGAGCCTACAACAGGACTTCATACGGATGACGTTAAAAACTTAATTTTCATGATAAACAGGCTTGTAGACAGCGGCAATACTGCGGTAATAATAGAACATAATTTGGATGTAATTAAATGTGCAGACTATATTATAGACTTAGGGCCAGAAGGTGGTGAGCGTGGTGGCAATATAGTGGCAACGGGTACACCAGAAGAAGTCGCTAAAGTAAGCTCAAGCTATACAGGTCAGTTCTTGAAAAAATATTTAAAATGATTTACAAAATGTTAAAATAATGAATAGAAAATTATAAAAAGATAAAAATATATACAGGTGATAAAAATGTTTTACTGTATATATTTTTTTATAATAGGTGCTTTCTTAGGTTGGATATTAGAATGTGTATTTAAAGCTGGTATGAGAAAATTTAATAGAGCTCCAGGGATACTTAATGGTCCGTTTTGTATATTATATGGTGTAGGAACTGTAATTTTAGCTACAATAATTCCTGAAATTACAGCAAACATCTGGTTGCAATTTTTGTTAAGTGCCGTAATACTTACGTTTTGTGAATATGTTACATATGTATTGCTTCAAAAGATGTACGGTATAGCACTTTGGAATTACTCAGACATGCGCTTTGCAATAAACGAGAAGGTATGTGTTGAATTTGCATGTATTTGGGGAGTGCTTGGTGTGTTATTCATACATTATTTGCTTCCTGTGTTAAGAGGTGTGTTTTTTGGTATAACCGGAGTGATATCGAATCTTATAATATTGTCTTTGTTTACATTTATATCTTTAGATTTATTATACACTAACGAAAGCTTAATTAGTGCTAGACAGGAGTTTGATTAAGGTTTTGTTGCAACACCAAAATCGTCATGCGACGCGAAAATCATCAGAAAACTAATTGACAAGTAAACATAAAAATGATATAATCTAATTTGTGAGAAAGATAAGTCTATGATTAATTAATTTTGGAGAACAAGAATGAATAAAAAAATAAAGAAAGATAAGCGCAATGAGATCATCATAGACAGAATAAGCAATGGCTTTACATGGGATGATCTTGAAAGAGAATTTGATTTAACTCGCAGTTATATGCAGAACTGTTTAAGAGAGCATTTTGAAAATGATAAAAGAAAGTATAAGGTATTGTTGGCTGTAGCAAGATCAAATGAGAAAGGTAAAGTTATCTATATTGCTGAAACTGGAGTCTTAATAGGTCATCCTGCAATATTTAGAAATAAAAACAGGATTTTTGTTCCTAATTTTTGCAGAAAAGAAATAGCTAATCTTCAGGTGAGAAACAATGAAGACTATACAGACATTATAAAACATCCGAAGATTTGCTGGTCGGAGATAGGTTGGGAAAGTATCACAACTATTCCAAATAGAAATATGAAGCATCGTACTATAGGAATAACGGCTTTTAGTTGTACGATAGCTAAACGTAACAAAGAAACTGCAGTGAAGTTGTACACAAACAGCCGTGATATAGAGGAACTTGTTAATGTACAGAATATTCCTAATCTAGCAGTTATAAAGCTTTAACGCATAAAGATGTAAATTAGTGCTTATCTTAATCTCACAGAAATATAACCTAAATATTTAGGTTATATTTTTTTGCCATTTTGTTGAAAAAATATATTTTAGTGGTATAATAGTTCTGTAATGGGGTGTCGCCAAGCGGTAAGGCAATCGGCTCTGACCCGATCATGCGTAGGTTCGAATCCTACTACCCCAGCCATAATAATAAAAGACATATAGCCAAGATAAGGGGGGACGCTTATGCTTGAATCAGAAAAAGTCAAGTCAATGACTAGGAAAGAGTATTTAAAGAAGAAAAAGAAAGAAAAAAGTGCCCTTCCATGGCTGAAAAATATAGCTCTAATATTAGTGATAATAGCATTATCAATATATGTGGTGAACCAACTGAAAGTATATAATTCAGTTACAGATATTGCAAATAAAATGTTAGAAGAGAGTAGGCTTATAAAAACATACAAAATATATTTTATGGCTGATACATATATTAAAAATGATAATGAAAAAATATTATATTATTATCAAGGTTCGGATGAGTCTAGAACTGAAATTAAGTCTGGCAAAGGATTAAGCAATATTGCTATTGATAATATGAATAATATATATGGTGTAAAAGATAAAGCTCTTGTAAAAATAAATAGTATAGAGGATACTTCTGAAGTAATTTGCTCTGAAAATGTTTCGAATTTTGTTTTAAACGATAACAATATATTTGTATACAAAGATTATGGTAAAAGTGATGACAAGACAGGGATATATAACCTTAAGGGAGAACAGATAATTAAGGGAACTATTTACCAAATGTTGTGTGATGCAAGTAATATGTATGTAGTAGAGCCAGGTACTACTTCAAGAAGCTTGGTGAAGTATTCGTTAGATGGTAATGGAAAAAAAGTATTAAGTGAAAAAGATATTGTAACTAATATAATTCAAGATGATGATTATATATATTATTCTGCAAGTTCAAAAAAAGACTGCATATGTAAGGTGAATAAAAATGGAGGAGAAATTACGACTATTTCTAAAAATGCTTGTTTAAAGGATGCTACAAGTTTTGCAAAAACAAATACTATGGCTGTTTATAATGGAAATGTTTTGTTTATGTCGCCAGGAGATAATAAGGTATATATTACAGGCGAAGAAACAGATAGTATCGTTGTAGATAATGCTGTTAGTCAAATTCAACTAAATGGTCGTATGTTATATTTTTCACTGAAAGATAAGATTGAGATATATAGATATAACCTAGAAAAAAGCGTGCTAGAGAAAATAACTAGTGCTAGGACTGACGAAATTATTTGTATAAATTAGATAAGTTAAATAGTGTCATTTGGGACGTTTTCAAATGACACTATTTAACTTATTGTTTTTCAACAAAAATAGATAGAAGTCCGTTATATGGTTGACAGAGTTGACATAATGTGATACAATTATATTGTATTAAATAATTTAGGAGGTCGTTATTATGACAACGGCAATGATAAAAATTCACAAACAAGCAGGACAGAAAAAGGATGCAATTCGGGTAAATACGCTTACCGATATTCCGGATTTTTTGAAAGATACAATTAAGGTAGAAGGCGGTAGTCTTATTCTTACATGTGTTGAAGGAAATGAAATAGCACCTATAGGTTCTGTCATCGGTTATGAAAAATCTTCAATGACTTCTACTGGCTGGAACGCATGGTGTATAGGAAATGCATCTACAAACCTTGTTGAAATTGATGGAGTTTTTTATAAGAAAGCTACTATCATGACAGCTCAAAAAGTCGGCGATACTTATCCTGAGTTTTTGAAAGGCTCTGCTATTCACAAAAACGAAGATGGCTCTTGGACTATCAAAACTGATTGGGGTGAATCAACAGGTTTTCCTGGAAAATCGTACTGGATATTATACGGTATTAAAGCTGATGGAACACCTGATGCTAACATTCTTACTAAGTCGGAAAAATCATACAAAGAGTATATTGTGTGTGACGAATATGGTAAGGACATTGGTTATTTAAGTGACATCGATCCTGTGTAATTTTCATTACACAAAAACACTCGCGAATGCGAGTGTTTTTGCTATTTACTATCTATTTAATGAATTTCTTAAAATTTGTTCTTGTTCTTTTAAATCAAATCTGTCTTTTGAAGTATAAGTTTTAGGATCAAGTCCTACGCGGTTTGTCATAAATTCTAGTATTAAAATTATTAATATAATTAATATAAATCCTGCTATTGTACAAGTTAGTCCTACTGTAAAATGTGCTAGCATAAGCGATGCAAATGCTGAAAATATAGAAGAACCTAGGTGTTCGCATAAGTAATATATTGACATTAGCTTTGAACGTATTGAAGATGTAGTATATCTTGTCATATATTGTTTAATTATTATTCTATATGCACCTTTTAGGACGGATTGCACTGAAAATAGCACAACACCTATATATATTACGGTTTTATCTTTAAAACTAAATAGTGATACAACCCCTGCTATAATTAGCATTGCAATATATGTAAGTGAGAAAAAAGATAAAGTTTTATTTTTATGTTTTTTTTCTATAATTCCCTGGGCTTTGGAGCCTATTGCAGCACATATTGCAAATATGGCATATACATATCCAAATCCTGTTGCTGATAAATTGTGTTCTGAGAAGAATGATTTCATAAGTATATTGCATATTGAAATAACTCCATAAAAAGCACTACAGAAGAGTAATAGAGCGTTTAAACGACGACTTTTAAATATAAATTTAAAACCATCTGCTAGGTCTAAAAAGTGTTTGCTTACAGTAGTTTTTTCATAATTTTTCTTTGTACTATTAAAGCAAAAAGAAAGTATTGCAGCAATTAAACAGCAAAGACATGCAAATATTATAGGGAGGTATGCGTCGATTGAGAATAGGTAACCTGCAACAACACATGCTAGAGCTTCAATTAGGAAGTATAAAAATGAACCGCTAGCTTCTTTTTTACCAAATTCGTCTAATCTATTTAGCTTTTTAAGCGATGCGTATAAAAATGGAGATTCCGACACTCCTTTTAGTGCAAAGCCAAGTGCAAGCACAGTTTCTCCCATGACAGTAGGAATAAACGCTGTATTTACCATAATATTTATTCCCCAGCATAAACATAGGATATTCCCTATAATCATACAACGTTTTTGCCCTATTTTATCCACTATTAAAGCTGAAGGTATTTGCATTACAATAGACGAGATTGCGTAAATGGTGGTAAATAACGCCACTTGAGATAAAGAAAATCCTTTTGCTTCGGTTAAAAATACTACAGATATAGCGTAGTAAAATAATATATCATATGAAAACAGCTTGTACACTGGAAATAGTTTAACATTCTTTTCCATAATTTTTCTCCTTCGTTAATTACATAAATATTATATATTTAATAATTTCAAAATTCAATTTATTTCGCCATATTTTCTTTACTTTTTACGAAAAATACAGTAAAATATATATGTTAAAGGAGAGGACGCAAAATGTCTAAAAAAGTAGTAGCAATTATAGGTCGACCAAATGTAGGAAAGTCTACCTTTTTTAATATGTTAGTAGGAGAGAATCTATCTATCACGTCTGATGAAGCTGGTGTTACAAGAGATAGAGTTTTTGCTGACGCCGAGTGGCGTGGAGTTAAATTCCAATTAGTAGATACTGGCGGAATAGAGCCTGTCACAGATAACGTTATTGTAAAATCTATGAGAAGACAAGCAGAGCTTGCAATGGACATGGCAGACGTTATACTTTTTGTAACAGATTTAAAGTCAGGGCTTACACCAGTTGACGAAGAAATAGCTCAAATGCTAAGGAAGACTAAAAAGCCTATTATATTAGTATGTAATAAAGTAGATACAGTAGGAGCACCACCTGATGATATATATGAGTTATATAATTTAGGTTTAGGTGAGCCATACCCAGTATCTTCAATAGCAAAACTTGGAGTAGGCGAAGTGTTAGACGCTGTATATTATAGCTTTGGAGATGTAGAAAGTTCAGAAGAGGAAGAACAAGATATAAAAGTAGCAATTATAGGGAAACCAAATGTTGGTAAGTCTTCACTTACGAATGCAATACTTGGCGAAGAAAGAGCAATAGTAAGCGATGTTGCAGGTACAACAAGAGACGCAATAGATACAAAGTTTGAAAACAAATTTGGAAAATATACAATTATTGATACAGCTGGAATAAGAAGAAAAAACAAGATATATGATAACATTGAAAAGTACAGCATTATAAAAGCAAAATCTGCAATAGATAGAGCAGATGTAGCTTTAATTGTGATAGATGCCACCGAAGGTGTTACGGAGCAAGACGAAAAAATAGCTGGCTTTGCACATGAAAAAGGCAAAGCAATGATTATTGTTATAAACAAGTGGGATTTGATAGATAAAGATAATTCTACACTTAAAGAATATACCAAGAAAGTAAGAGAACACTTTAAATTTATGTCGTATGCACCAATAATAACTTTGTCTGCAAAGACGCATCAAAGGTTAGATAAACTTTTTGAACTTATTCAAAAGGTGCATGCAGCTAATAACTTTAGGGTAACAACGGGCGTATTAAACGACGTAATAATTGAAGCTATGGCAATTCACCCAGCACCGACAGATAAGGGTAGACGCCTTAAAATATATTACTCTACTCAAGTAAAATCTGCACCGCCCACATTCGTGCTTTTTGTAAATAACAAAGATTTAGCACACTTTTCATATACTAGATATCTAGAAAATGAAATAAGGAAACGTTTTGATTTAGAGGGAACACCTATAAATATAATCGTAAGAGAAAAAGGTAAAAAAGAGGAATAAGTTTATGTGGTTTTTAAATATTTTAACGGTTTTAGTTAGCTATTTTATAGCAGCAGTAAATCCTGCTATAATTATAAGTAAAATTGTACTAAAAAAAGATATTAGAGAGCTTGGAAGTAAAAATGCAGGTACTACTAATTCTATAAGGACAATGGGAAAAAAGTGGGGAGCTTTAGTATTTGTACTAGACTTACTTAAAGTGGCAGTGTCATACTTACTACTTATGCTTGTATATAAAATGTTTAGCGTACCATTTAGTAATGTATCAAAATCGTTATATATGCTAGCTTCTGTATTAGGCCACGTATTTCCAATATATTATGGCTTTAAAGGCGGAAAAGGAGTTGCTGTATATTTAATGACGGCCTTGCTTATAGATTATAAAGCGGCACTTGTGTGCATCGCCGTAGGAGTAATTTTAATACTAATTACAAGATGGGTATCTTTAGGAAGCGTTTGTGGAACTATACTTTTAGTCATAATTTCAATATTTATGGATACAAGCTTTAATGCTATAATTGTGAGTTTAACAACAGCAGTAGTTGTTGTTAAGCACAAAGAAAATATAAAAAGAATATTAAATGGAAAAGAAAATAAATTATTTTAATAATGTGGAGGTAAAATAAATGAACGAATGCGAATTACTGCTTGAAGAAGCAAAAAAGAAGTTAAGAAGAATAGTATTGCCAGAAAGTGGTGATATAAGAGTTTTAAAAGCAACTGAGAGAATACAAAAAGAAAAAATTGCAATACCTGTTTTAATAGGAGATGAGACTGCCATTAAAGAAGAATGTGATAAAAATGATATAGATATATCTGGAGTAGAAATAATAAACCCATTAACATCAGAAAAGCTTAATGATTATGCTAATATGCTATATGAATTAAGAAAAGCTAAAGGTATGACTTTAGAAGCTGCAAGTGAAATTGTAAAAGATTATGTATATTTTGGAGTTTGCATGGTAAAAGCAAAGGACGCAGATGGCCTTGTTTCAGGAGCTGCACATACAACAGCAGATACATTAAGACCAGCTCTGCAGATAATTAAAGCAAAAAATCCAGGAGAATCAGTTTCTTCATTCTTTATAGTAGATATAAAAAATTCTAAATATAAGGGAACATATATATTCTCAGATTGTGGACTTATTGAATATCCTACAAGTGAACAACTAGCAGGAATATGTAAACAAGCGGCAGTAAGTTGTAGAAGCCTTTTAGGTAAGGAGCCAGTTTGTGCCTTGCTTTCATATTCAACATATGGTAGTGCAAAGTCTGAGTCTGTCTCTAAAGTGCAAAGAGCAAAAGAAATATTAAAAGAAGAAAATGTAGATTTTGAATTTGATGGAGAGCTTCAAGTAGACGCAGCTCTTGTTCCGGAAGTAGCAAAAATTAAAGCGCCAGAGTGTAAAATAACTGGTAGACCAAATGTTTTAGTATTTCCTAACATTGAAGCCGGAAATATTGGATATAAACTAGTTGAACGTTTTGCCGAGGCTGATGCAATAGGACCAATTACACAAGGCTTAGCAGCACCAATAAACGACTTATCTAGAGGTTGTAAGTCAGATGATATTGTTATGGCAGTAGCAGTTACAGCGCTACAAGCAGATTAAAAAATACCATTGAAATTGTATGTATTATGTGGTAAACTAATGCCACGTATTAAGGAGATTGAACTATGGAAACAATGAACTATGATAGAATTAAAAATAAATCAAATGCGCCAGTAATTGCGTTTATTACTTTTATACTTCTTGGAAGTGCGGTTGTAGCGTATGGACTAATGAATGAAAAAAAGCCCGAAGTAATAGGAGAAAATAACGCATTGGTTGATGTAGTATCTAAAGATACAGAACAAGCTAAAGATATAGAATATGTGGTAAAGAGTGTTACAAGGAAAAATGATAAATCAGATTATAAATCAAACATAACACTTCCAGAAATATCTGTTGAAGGTGTTGAACTTACAGATATAAATGAACAAATTAAAAATAAGTTCTTAAATAAATATGACGCTTTAGAAAGTGAAGCAGCTGGAAGTTTAGAAAACAGCTTTACATACAAAGTTACATATAAGACATATGAAACCCAAACACAAGAAAAGAAAATCTTATCTATTGTTTTTTATGAAACTATAGTAGCAAATGAAAAAGATGTATTTTCAGATAAAATGTATGGATGTACAATTGATATAAATAACAAAGAAATACTAAGTTCTGAAGATGCTGCGCCACTCGTTTTAGATTATTCATTTAGAAATAAAATAAAAGAACAAATAAAAGAATATATTGTATCTAATAATATAGTGAAAGAAGAGGATTACAATTATTCTTATACAGCATTAGAAGAATATTACATATCTAATGGTGAATTTCATATTGTGTTTAATCCAGCTGAACCATTTGACAAAAAGCATGGAATATTGGATATAACAATAATAAAGTAGGGAGGGTGTAAACATATGAATAAGAAAAATAAATTATGGTTTAAAGCATTGATGTGGGTTCTTATATTCGGTTCAGTGTTAACCGTGTTCTTAACGCTTATCTATGCGGTGATGTAAAATTGAAGACAAAGGAGATAGATAATTATGTCTGAAAGATTAATGGAGTTTTTTAAATCAATACAAGGAGCATTTAATTTAAGTAGTCCTTTAAGAGTTTTTTTACTTGTAGTGGATATAGCACTTGTTGCGATTATAATATACTATGTATATAAGTTAATTAGGCAAACTCGTGCAGTTCAAATATTTAAAGGAATTGCGATACTAATAGTTTTACTTGCAGTAAGTGAACTTTTAGATTTGACAATATTAAAGTTCTTATTAAGCAATTTTTTGACTTATGGTATGATTTTAATAATAATAGTGTTCCAGCCGGAGTTAAGAAGTGCACTAGAAAGACTTGGAAGAAAAAACATTACACAGTTTTTTGACTTTGATGATAAGATTAAAGACAAACAAGTTGTGTCTGAAATAGTAAAAGCAGTTGAAATAATGTCACTTAAAAAAATAGGAGCGCTTATAGTAATAGAACAAAGCACTAAAATAAATGATATTGTAAGAGAGGGAGTTGACCTGTCTGCTAAAGTGTCATCAGAGCTTATACAAACAATATTTAACCCAAGAACTCCATTACATGATGGTGCAATAATTATTGAAGGTAACCAAATAAAGGCCGCAAAATGTGTATTGCCACTTGCATCTGAAAATATTATTCCTAAAAATGTAGGAACAAGACATAGAGCAGCAGTTGGAATAAGCGAAGTATCTGACGCACTTGTCATTGTAGTATCTGAAGAAACAGGAACAATATCTTTTGTGGAGGATGGAAAAATGAAACGTGACTTAACAGGAGATAAACTAACTAGCGTGCTTTTAAGGTCTTTTGATAACAACAGAGAAAGAGTAAGTGTAGCAAAAGCAAAGAAAAAATTAGAAACAGACAAATTAGATAAAGAACAAAAATAAAAAGATAAATATAAATTGAAGAATAAATGAAATAAGTTATACATATATACTTTTAGGTGGTATATATGAATTGTATATTCGTTAATATAACAGATAAAGAAGGCCTAGAGTTAAGAGAGTTAAAACTCTTAGAGCATATTTCCTATACTGAACTGCTCATACCGTTAAGTTTGCTCAATAAACGAGTTTTTGAAAACGGAGAGGGTATAACAGGAAGAATTAAATCACAGTTTTTTGATAAAAAACTATTATCAAAGATAAAACATAAAGATAAGTTTACGTTATATGTTTTACCGAAAGTGCTAGAGAAAGCAGATAAAAAGTCGGCTTTATCTAGCATAAAACGTTATATACAAAGCGTGTTTAAAACTATAGATGTTAACTCGTATAACTATACAGGTTGTATAAAAGAAAATATGGATAAGTACCTTTTAGAAGCGTTAAATAAAACAAAGCTTGAAAAGGCGAGTGCTAGACTTCTATTGGTATATAGTAAGTTAGATAATGTAGACTTTTTAGCGCTAAAACATCTAATATCTGAATATAAAACGGTAGATATATTGTCAGTAGATAATAAAAATGAACAAGTTAAAAGTAAGATAGATAAGATAAATGCGGAATATGGTAGTAGCATATGCATTAAAAACAAAATAACGAAACATGAGATAAAAACTTCTCCTTATGATATTTGTGTTTACATGGAAAAATCGGACTTTAAAATATCTGGAACGCACAAAATACATTTGTGGGATAATGATAGTGATAAGTTTGATAAGACAGCTCTGCTTTTAAATGATATGGGGTTGCTTAATAATGTAAACCGTGATTATTTTTCATACATGACTAAAAATTATGGTAGGCTTAACGTAGTATCTATTCTTTGTAAAACTACACTTGACAATAAATAAAAAATAATGTAAACTATATCAAGTTCAAAACATACAAACATAATTACTGGAGGTTAAAAAATTATGGAAGAAAAAGAAGTACTTCTTACAGAAGAAGGTTTTAAAAAATTACAAGACGAATTAACATATTTGAAAGGGCCAAAGAAAATGGAAGTTGCAGACAAAATAAAAGTTGCAAGAGAATATGGTGACCTTTCTGAAAATTCTGAATATGATGAAGCTAAAAATGAACAAGCAATACTAGAAGCAAAGATTGCAGAGCTAGAAGAAATGTTAAGTTCAGCTAAAATAGTAGATAAAATATCTACTACAGCAGTAGGTGTTGGCGTAACAGTAACACTTTACGACTTTGAATTTGAAGAAGAAGTAAAATATGAAATAGTTGGAGCTACTGAAATAGACCCATTAAACAACAAAATATCTTTAGATTCACCTATTGGTAAAGCATTATTTGGAAAGAAAAAAGGCGAGGAAATAGACGTAGAAGTTCCTGCTGGAATTTGTAAATACAAAATATTAAATATTGAGAAAACAATGTAGGTATATATTATCTACATTTGTATCGTATATAAGGAGGAGTTAAAAATGCAAGAAAATGAAGAAGTTGTATTAGAACAAGACACAGAAAAGCTTGTTCAAGTGAGAAAGGATAAGCTTGCCGAGCTTCGTGCTAAGGGACGTGACCCATTTAAGATCACAAAGTATAATAGGACACATACAAGTAAAGATGTTAAAGAAAACTTTGAAGAATTAGATGGAAAAGATGTATCAATCGCCGGAAGAATCATGGGAAAAAGAATCATGGGTAAAGCTTCATTTTGCCACATACAAGATATGTTTGGCAGGCTTCAATGCTATGTAAGCACAAATGATTTAGGCGACGAAGCTTACAAAGAATTTAAGTCTTATGATATTGGAGATATAGTAGGCGTTGAAGGTTTTGTATTTAAGACAAAAACAGAGGAGATATCTGTGCATGCTAAAAAAATAACTCTACTTACTAAGTCTTTAAGACCACTTCCTGAAAAGTATCACGGCTTAAAAGACATGGATTTAAGATATAGACAACGTTATGTTGATATGATAATGAATCCAGAAGTTAAAGATACGTTTATATTAAGAAGTAAAATTATAAAAGAATTAAGAAGAATATTAGATGCAAAGGGATATACAGAAGTAGAAACTCCAATGCTTACTACAGTTGCAACAGGAGACGCAGCTCGTCCATTTATAACACACCATAATACATTAAATATGGACATGTACCTAAGAATCGCACCAGAACTTAACTTAAAAAGAATTATTGCTGGTGGAATTGAGAAAGTGTATGAAATAGGTAAAAACTTTAGAAATGAAGGTATGGACATAAAGCACAACCCTGAATTTACTAATATTGAAATGTATTCTGCTTACGAAGACTATAACGATATGATGGACTTGGCAGAAGAAGTAATTTCAACTATTGCTAAAAATGTTTTAGGAACAATGAAAATTACATACCAAGGCGTAGATATTGACCTTACTCCAAAGTGGAAGAGAATTCCTATGATACAAGCAATAAAGGATACTACAGGAGTTGACTTTAATGAAGTTAAATCTGATGAAGAGGCAAGAAAACTTGCTGAGTCTCGTGGCTTAGAAGTAGACCCACTTAAGAATACAAGAGGCCATATTATAAACATGTTCTTTGAAGAATACGTTGAAGAAACATTGATACAGCCTACATTTATAATAGATTACCCAGTTGAAGTATCTCCACTTACTAAGAGAAAACCATCAGAACCAAGCTTAGTTGAAAGATTTGAATTGTTTATTGGTGGACGTGAATATGGTAATGCATATTCTGAACTTAATGACCCAATAGACCAATATGAAAGATTTGTAAAACAAGCTGAAGCAAAAGCACAAGGTGATGAAGAAGCAGGTGGTATGGACGAAGATTTCGTTAATGCACTAGAAATAGGGCTTCCACCAACAGGCGGTCTAGGAATTGGATTAGATAGACTTATAATGCTTTTAACAGACAGTTTTTCAATTAGAGATATATTATTTTTCCCTACGATGAAACCGCTAAATTAGGCAACACTAACAAAAGGAATTAGAAGAAAAAGCAATGTGCAAAAAATGCACATTGCTGATTCAGATAAACTTGAAAGAGTTTTAATAGTAACAATCTATTAGAATATCGAACATTGGAGGAGGAATGTGATGACTGTTAATGAGATGATTAATTTTGTAAATAATCCAACATTGCGTGTAAGTTATGTTGTTAATTTGGTAGATGTGATAGTATTCTTTTTAATATCTTTAATCGTTAGAAACATAATAGATAAGAAATTATTAAATAAAAAAATAAATAAAGATGATGTTAACATTTCCGGTAAAACAATGTTAACAATATTGATAGTAGCTAGTATTATACTATTAAACAAAAAAGTATATGCTATAATGGCTATGGTTACATACAGCATAGATATTATTACAATTATGATTAATTTTATAGGAATATATGTTGTGAATTTTGTTATAGAATTAATAATAAATTACAAGAATATAAATAAAAGCAAATTTCTTGAAATATTTTCGGAAACAGTTATGGAAAATATAATATTTAATACTGTATTAATAATCTGTATAATGACTACTAATGCACTTTCTTCTAATTTTATGATAATAAATAGTATAGTTACAGTAGTAATAACTTCATTATATAAGGCGATTAAACTATTATTAGATAAATATAGAATCTTAAAAAAAGTATTAATATCCGTACTTTATGTTTTAATATTATTGATGTTTGGAATACTTACAAATTGCAATCTTAGAGAATGTTATAATGATAAAAGAGGAATTTTCCTAAAAAGAGAAGTGGAAGAGTATAAAAACGGAAAATATAGAGTTGAAGATAATATTTTGATAGATTATAATAGTATAACTAAATAGTAATGAAATGATTATAAATAATAGGAGTAAAGGTAAAAAATGGATTTTGATAAGTATGATATAGATGAAGATATAAGGGATTTAGTTGAATTTTGCAATAATAATGGCATAATGACTTTAGCTTCATGTAGCGGAACTGAAAAAAGATCATGAGAGATTAGACGGTTGGGGACAGTTGAGAATTAAAGATAGTGAACTTTCTAGGAAAATAGCTGCCGCTATAATAGAAAGAGGTATATGTATAACAGATTTATCGTGTAAGCCATCAGAAAGGTTTAAGCTGTATGATAATTTAATTTCTTATCATAATATTAACTTTAGTTTTGAAAATAAGGATAATGAAGTTTTACCTAAAATAGAAGAGGTCGTTCATGGGGTTGTAAATAAAGAGATAGAGCCAGATGAAGAAACGATGAATAAAATAAATCAAATATTTGACTTTTTTGATACTAGAGATAGAAAAATAGATATGAAATATAGTGTTAGCAGGACGGACTTCTCAGGAGAACTGCAATTTGATACAGCAAATATTTCAACTAGAAAAGTAGTAGATAAAGAAAGTGTAGCAAAGGATTTAGCAAATACAACTGGAAATAGTATAATAAATCACGGTTACTATTTAGGTGTTTATGTAGATGGAAGTGAAGATTTTACAGATGTATTAAGTAAAGCACAACATGCTATAAAAGCAGCACCAAATATATCAAAAAAAGAAGACGATAGAAAAGATAGAGAAAGAGATTACGGGGTACAGTCCGCGAATCAAGGCAGAGTCGCCAAAACTTCTCAACCACTTAGCGACTTGCTAAGACCTTTAACAAAAACTACAGAAGAAATAACTAAAGCAGATACAAGAGAGGAAGATACTATACCGGATAATACAGCGATGGGAAGTATCGCAATTGAGCCATGGGACCTTTTATAGGGCAACTCTTAAAAATTTAGTATAAGTTTAATAACTAATTCTCTCGTTTAATATTTTAAGTTGTAATTTGATAGGTAATACAGAGAAAGATTTAGAAAAGGAAAAAATAATTGATGATACCTTAAACAAAACGGAAAGAAAGATATATAACATAATAAAATCAAATAATAATGTTACACAATTGGAAATTGCAGAAACATTAGGTATTTCTAAAATAACGGTAAAAAGAAATATAGCAACGTTAAAAGAAAAAAGATTCATAGAAAGAGTTGGCTCTAATAAAAAAGGTTACTGGAAAGTTTTAGATAACAAATAGCATACAAAGTGCAAATCTTACGCCTAGCGAGAATAGTCGTAAGATTTGTTTTCGTTTATTGCATTAGGTTTCTTTATTTGGTATAATGACATAGTAGGAGGTAGTTTCGAATGATAGATTTTACTAATTACAATGAAGAATTAAACAATTATAAAGGTTCAGAAAAAAAGAAAACTTTAGTATGTGATGGAAAGAAATACTTAGTAAAATTTCCAGACCCAGTAAGAGAAAAGAACAAAAACATATCATATATAAACAATGCTTTTTCAGAGTATATTGGAAGTAATATTTTTAAAATTGTAGGTTTTAATACGCAAAATACTGTTTTAGGCAAATATATGTATAATGAAAAAGAAAAGATAGTTTGTGGATGTGAAGACTTTACAGATAGTGAAAATGAATTGTATGAATTTGAAAGTTTGGCTTTAAGTGCTAATCCAGACAAAAAGATAGAAACTGAGTTAGAGGATATTCTTTGTGTCGTAGAAGAAAGTCGTGTAATAGATACGATTGCTACAAGGAAAAACTTTTGGGATATGTTTGTAATAGATAGTATTATTGGTAACACGGATAGACATAATGGAAATTGGGGCTTTATATTAAATAGTAACACTAAAGAAATTACATTTGCACCAATATATGACTGTGGTTCTTGCTTAAATCCTATGATGGAAGATAGTGAGATGGAAAAACTTACAGAAGTTGAAATAAAAAATATTGCAATAAATTGTTATTCTTGTTTAAAAGAAAACGGCAAAAAGATAAATTATATGACATATATAAAGAGCATGAAAAATGAAGAATGTAATGAAGCAATTAAAAGAATTTTTCAAAATATAGACATAAATAAGATAGATTCGTTTATTGATGAAATATCTTGTATGACAAATGCAAGGAAACAATTTTATAAAACAGTAATCAAAATGAGATATGATATAATAAAAACTGTATATAACAAGTTAATTAACACGTGAGGTAGAAATAATGAAAGAGTTAATGATAGTAGAAAACTCTAAGTTGCTTTTTAGAAAAGCAATATATAATTTAAGATACGGAAGAAAATTTAAAAAACTAGATATTGACAAAGGTTTTGCTGATTTGTTAATTGAGCGAAGCAATAATAATGATGAGAAAGAAATTTTGAAGCTTAT
The DNA here is from genome assembly GCA_964481385.1 of uncultured Clostridium sp. Taxonomy (GTDB): domain Bacteria; phylum Bacillota; class Clostridia; order TANB77; family CAG-465; genus UMGS1649. The sequence goes on from CAYZTN010000005.1 coordinate 20,888, forward strand.
TAAAAAGAGCAAAGATAAAGCACAATTTGAAAATGAAATAAGGGAATATTTTAAGCCAGATAAAAGAAATATATATGCTAGTGCATTACTGATTGGGAATGTAACAGGAAAGTACGTATTTAATGATTTTTATTACAGTTCAACTAAAGGACTAAATATAGATGCTTTTTCAAGCGAAAATGAAAGTTTAATTAAAAACTTAAGAGATAATTTTTTTAGCTATGTTACGAATAACAATAAAAGGAAAAACACATTTGCAGAAAAAATAGCAATTGGTAATTCGGCTGGAAAAGATCTATCTTTAGATGTTGATGAAGAACAACTTGTTAGCGATTTCGATAAAGTGCAAAACGGAGAACAAGAAGATAATTCTAAAAACAAGATAGCAACTGATTATATAATGAAGACAATTGGTACGTATTCTTCAGAAGACATCGAAGAACATTTTGACTTCATTTTGCACGATATAAATGGCGATAAGAGAGAATCCTTAGAAGAAAGAAGACGCAAATATATGGCTTATAGCGGTTTATCAAGTGCTCAAATAAAAAAACAGATGAAATCAATGTTTTAAAAACGAGATTACAAAATATGGAAAGAGAAGAAGCGGAACAATTATTGCAAAGAATAAGTAGAATTGAAAATTCTTTAGCTCAAAACATATCCGAATTAGAAGATGTTTATAGTGATTATGAACTTTTATATAGAGAAGATTTAGTTAGTAAATTGTATGTCCCTGAAGAAGAAATTACAATTATAGAGGACTATAGAGATATGAAACCGCAACTAATACATCAGTTCATAAGAAACACAGAAAAGTTTAGAGCTGCAGAAATAAAAAAAGCAAAAGACAGAATTATATCAGAAAGAACGAGCGGAGACAAAAGTGAAGAATTGACAACAGAAGAAAGAGAAAGGCTAGATAAGTTGACAGCAAGAATAGATGCAGAACTTGATCAATACAAAATAAATTATTCAACAAGTGATTTGAAGTCAATATATTCTGATTCTAGCGGATTTGATAGTTATCATTCAAATACAAGTAATCAAGTGTCTGCTTCGCTTTTTGACGGAGAAGAATTTTTGAAATCGTCACGAATAGGAATAATAGGTGTAGGCTTTAATGCTGAGACGTTAATACCGGAAGCAATTGCGATATCCTCTAATAGCTATAAAACAACTAATAAAGGTATATATAATATAGAGTACGATGAAGAAAATGAGTTCGCTGAAATGAGTACACCTTTTTCAGAGTTAAAAGACTCACAGGGGAAATCTGAAATTGTAATGTATAGAAACGGAATGGAATTTGATACTAAGGCAAGTTATGTTTTTGCTACAATTGATAGTTCAGATTTAGAACAAACATCTGATATTATGAAGCAATTAGAAAGAGTAAAAAACGAAGAAGGATTAAAAGTAGTAGTATATGATTTGTGTAAAATCAGAGAATCTTTAAGCAAGAGAAAAGGAATTGAGCACGAGAACGACTCAATGGAAAGATAAAAATATATATGACCAAATCTTACGTCTAGCAAGAATAGTCGTAAGATTTTTATATAACGCGTGCAAGTAGTTCGGTATAATATAAGTAGTGTGTTAAATAATAATAATGAAAAACTATTTTTGCGTCTTGATTTAAAATTATTCAAATGTTATACTAAAAATAATCACGGAGAAAGGAAGAGTTTTATGGGAGAAGAAACTGAAATATTAGAGTTTAAAACTTCAACTGCGGAAATACCAGCAGCATTAAATTCAATAGTAGCAATGCTTAATAAACATCAAAATGGAACAGTATATTTTGGTGTGAAAAATAATGGAGAGCCTGTAGGACAACAAATGGGAGAAAATACGGTAAGAGATGTAACAAAAGCAATTACCGAAAACATAGAACCTAAAATTTATCCTGTGGTGGAGAAAGTCGTTTTGGCTGGTAAGGAATGTATAAAAGTAGAATTTGAGGGAGAGGATATTCCGTATTTAGCTTACGGTAGAGCATATATGAGAGTTGGCGATGAGGATAGACAACTATCTCAAAAGGAAATTAAAAAATTGATTTTGAAAGTAGAAGAAAAGAATAATAGATGGGAAGAAAAGATAAGCGATGTAACATTGGATGAAATAGATGAGGAAACGCTAAAAGAATTTATAAGAAAAGGAAAAGAAAAAGGCAGAATATCATTTGATTACACAAACAAAAAAGATATATTAGTCCGACTTAATTTAATGAGTAAAGACGGAAAAATTAAAAATGCAGGTAAAATATTGTTTGGAAAAGAACCAAATATAAAATTAAGAGTTGCAATATTTGCGACCGAAGAAAAAAACACATTTATAGATATGCAAGAATTTTCTGGTAATATTTTTACTTTGATAGATAAAGGCGAACAATATATTAGCAAAAATATAAGATGGAGTGCAAACTTTAATACTGGTAGTTTTACTAGAGCAGATATACCTGAGGTACCTATAAGAGCAATGCGTGAAATATTGTGTAATTCGTTTTTGCACCGTTCTTGGAGTGAACCATATGATAATGATTTAGCCATATATAGCGATAGAATTGAGATTTGTAATCCTGGACATTTTACTGATGAAGCTACACCAGAAGATTACATATTTAGTGAAGAACCATCAAGACCTAGAAACCCTTTAATTGCTCAAATTGTATTTTTATCTGGAGAAGTAGAAAAATGGGGTACTGGAATTAGAAAAATATATAACCAGTGCAAAGAAGAAAATATCAAAGTGAAATTTGAAGATAGAAAAACAGCATTTTTTGTAGTAGTTTATAGGAAAGATTTGCAAGGTTTGATAGGTAATACTGAGAAGAATTTAGAAAAGAAAAAAATAATTGATGATACCTTAAATGATACCTTAAATGATACCTTAAACAAAACGGAAAGAAAGATATATAACATAATAAAATCAAATAATAATGTTACACAATTGGAAATTGCAGAAACATTAGGTATTTCTAAAATAACGGTAAAAAGAAATATAGCAACGTTAAAAGAAAAAAGATTCATAGAAAGAGTTGGCTCTAATAAAAAAGGTTACTGGAAAGTTTTAGATAACAAATAGCATACAAAGTGCAAATCTTACGCCTAGCGAGAATAGTCGTAAGATTTGTTTTCGTTTATTGCATTAGGTTTCTTTATTTGGTATAATGTATTTGTTAAAATTTAAGAGGTAAACGTATGGATAAAAAAGTAAGTGTAATTGTTCCTGTGTATAATTCAGAGGACAACATCAAAAGATGTATGGATTCATTGATTGGGCAAACTTTAAAAGACATTGAAATAATAGTAGTGGATTCAGCCTCTGTAGATGAAACAGAATTCGCTATAAAAGAATACTTGAAAGAACATGCAGATAAAATTAAGTACTTTAAAGTAGAAAACAAAGGAAAAGCGAGTGCTAGAAACTATGGTGTAACAAAAGTTACAGCACCATTTTTTATGTTTGTAGATGTTGAAGATTATCTAGAATTAGAAGCCTGTGAAGAATTGTATAAAGAAGCTTTAAAGTCAAATTATGACATAGTAACATGTGACGGTTATTATTACCATTTGGCAACAGATTACAAAGAAGAAGTTAAATTTTGTAATGAATTTTCTGATTCAGAAGAAAAAAATTATCTAGTATCTAATTTTAAGCCTTGGGCTAAGTTATTTAATACATATTTTTGGAAGTCTAACAACATTAAATTTAACGATAGCATTGAGTATGAAGATTTAGCTATAATTCCAGCGCTTGCTGCATATGCTAAAAAAATACACCATTTAAAAATGCCGTTATATAACGTGTTCCAAAACAAAATTGTAGCGGCTGATACGGAGATGTACATTAAAAGTACAAAAGACATATTTAAAGCTCTTGTTATATTAGAGTCTGAAATAGCTATACAAAAAAAATTTGATGAATACAAGGAAGAAATTGAGTATTTATATATTCAGCATTTATTATTTGAAGCAACTACAAAGTTCCTTAAATGTGATAATACAAAAGAAGATATAAATAAAATTGTAGATATAATGAAAAAGAAATTCCCAGGATTTAGGTGGAATACATATTATGTGCAACGAGAATTTAAATTTAAACTTGCTTGTAGTTTGATTTACAAAAGAAAATACGGATTAGTTAAGAAATTTTTGAAGATATAATGTATAAAGGAGAGAAGAAGTTTTGGAGACATTTAATGAATGGTTACAAGAAACGTTATATTATTTACCAGCATTACTAATTGCACTTTCAGTGCATGAAGCAGCACATGCATATACTGCATATAAGTTAGGAGATAAAAGTCAAAAAGCACTTGGGAGATTAACTTTGTCGCCTCTAGCTCACATAGATCCAATAGGCTTTATATTCATGCTAGTATTTAGATTTGGTTGGGGCAAACCTGTTATTATGGACGATAGGAATTTTAAAAACAGAAGAAGAGGCGTTATGCTGGTATCCCTAGCAGGCCCTATGTCTAATATATTACTTGCTTTTGTATTTACAATTGTTTTAAAATTATTAGACGTATTCGGTGTGCTAGCTATTATGGCTAACTCTAATATTGGAAATATTTTAAGTATTATGCTAGTGTATATGATAGGATTTAACGTTATGTTTGGGGTGTTTAACCTTATACCACTACCACCATTTGATGGAGCGAAGGTTTTAACATACTTTTTACCACAAAAAGGCAAGAAATTTATGGATTGGCTAGAGCAGTACTCTGTTTGGGTGTTAGTAATTTTAATGGTAACAGATTTATACCAAGTAATAATTGCACCAGCTTATAGTTTTGTATATTGGTTAATCTCAGTTATATTAGCATTGTAATAGGAAGAAGGAAAACAAGGTGAAAATACTAGGAATAGAGTCAAGTTGTGACGAAACAGCTATTTCAATAATAGAATTTAATGAAAAAAGAGAAGCTCATGTATTAGCAGATGTAGTAGCGTCTCAAATAGATATACATAAAGAATATGGTGGTGTTGTGCCAGAAATTGCGTCACGCCAACATATTAAAAATATAGGGGCAGTGTTAGATAAAGCATTGGCAGAATCTAATACTAAGCTTGAGGAGTTATGTGCCATAGCAGTTACAGTAGGACCTGGACTTATTGGAGCCTTGCTTGTGGGTGTGTCTTTTGCTAAATCTTTAGCATATGCACTAGACATTCCACTTGTACCAGTACATCATATTGCAGGACATATAGCTGCAAACTACATAACAAATCCTGAACTTACTCCGCCGTTTATATCTCTAGTTGTATCTGGCGGTCATTCACACATATTTTTGGTAGAAGACTATACTAAATTTAAAATACTTGCAAGAACTCGTGATGACGCAGCAGGTGAAGCTTTTGATAAAGTAGCACGTGTGTTGGGCTTAGGATATCCAGGCGGGCCAAAAATAAGTAAGATTGCATTAGAGGGTGAGGCTACGTACAAACTTCCTACAACAAAGTTCGAAGATAGCCTAGACTTTAGCTTTAGTGGAATAAAAACAGCGGTTATGAATATTGCAAATAAAGAAAAAGAGAATTTGAATATACCAAATATGTGTCGTAGCTTTGAAGAAAATGTGGTGAACGTTTTGGTAAGTCATGCTATAGAATGTGCAAAAATGCATGGTATTAAAAAAATTGCATTAGCAGGTGGAGTTGCTGCAAATTCAAGACTTAGAGATACATTAAACCGTGAAGGAGAAAAAAACGGTATTAAAATATATATGCCAGAATTAAAATATACAACAGATAATGGTGCAATGGTAACAATGGCAGGTGTTATGAATTACTTGGACGGAAAAGTAACACGTGATTTAACACTTAATGCAAAAGCAAGTTTAAATATAGAAGAGTAGTAAAAAAAGGGGGGAGTGCAATGTCAATATATGCTATTTCTGATTTGCATTTAGCAATATCACATCCAGATAAGTCTATGGAGCTATTTGGAGATGAGTGGAAGAACTATCAGTCAAAGATTAAAACAAATTGGGAAAGTACAGTAAAGCCTCAAGATACTGTAATTGTAGCTGGAGACATTTCGTGGGCATTATCACTAGATGACGCATATGAAGATTTTGCATTTTTAGATAGACTTCCTGGTACTAAAATTATGCTAAAGGGAAATCATGATTTGTATTTTACAACAGTTGCTAAAATGCAAGCATTTTTAGATAAATACGAATTTAACAGCATAAAGATACTGCATAATAACAGCTTCTTTATAGAAAACACAAACATATGTGGGACAAGGCTTTGGGCAAATACAGATGATGAAACAGTAGACGATAAAAAGGTATTTAAGCGTGAAGTGTTACGTTTAAAACTATCTTTAAATAGTATAAAAGAAGAAAATAAAGACAAAAAAATAATAGTTGCAACACATTTTCCGCCATTTAGAGACGAGGTAAGAGAAGTGCTAAAAGAGTATGGCGTAAGTACTGTAGTATATGGACACTTGCATGGAACTGGACATTATATGATTAAGGAAGGTAATATACACGGTGTGGAATATAAAATGGTAAGTGGAGACCATACGGACTTTAAACTAATAAAGTTGGTGTAAAATATTAAAGATACATTGTGTCTTAAAAACAAATGTCAATCGCAACCCTATTTGCGAATAATAAATGCATAGGTGAACGAAATGTTAATCGCAACCCTACTTGCGAACAATAAATGCGTAGGTGGACAAATTGTATAGACTTTGCCTTTTGAGGTAAGGTCTATTTTTATAGTAGTATGTACAAGGCCATTATGTAAATAGAAAAGGAAAATAAAGGGCTGTAGTATTTTGGCTTCAAAGATAGCAAAAATAACGACATAATATGATTAATAGCTGAGTTTTGTCGAACTTTGTCCTACGATTCATGCAGAGATGATATTGACAAATAAGAACGTGCGTTTTATAATGTTGACATGAGGTTGTGGTAATATGGAAAATGGAAAAAATAATAACGAAATAATTGAGGCTAATGTTTATGAGCAAGATATAAAAAGCATGATACATACTGTACGTGGTAAACAGGTAATGCTAGATAGCGATGTGGCGAGGCTATTTCAATACAAAACAAAAGACTTGAATAGAAATGTTAAAAATAATATTAAAAGATTTCCTGAGTATTATTGTTTCCAATTAACTGAGGAGCAATATGAATGTTTAAGGTGCAAAAATTTCACCTTAAACAAAGCTGGACGAGGACAGCATAAAAAGTATATTCCGTATGTATTTACCGAATATGGTGTTACGATGTTAGCGGGACTTTTAAAAAGCGATGTAGCTGTTAGTGTTAGTATAAAAATTGTCAATGCATTTGTAGAAATGAGAAAGTTCTTGTCTTTAAACGGACAACTATTTGAAAGATTAACATGTGTGGAGTATAAATTGTTAGAGCATGATAAAAAGTTTGATAAAGTATTTAATGAGTTACAACAAGACGAAAATATAAAACAGAGAATATTTTTTGAAGGACAAATATATGATGCATATAGCTTGGTGGTAGATATTATTAAAAAAGCAAATAAAAGTATATATATAATAGATAACTACATTGATGACAGTGTGTTAAAAATACTTGCCAAAAAGAGTAAACACGTAGAAGTTACAATATTTACAACAGATAAAAGCAATATACAAAAAATAGATATTCAAAAGTTTAATAAAGAGTATCCTGAGTTGAAGGTTTTAAGAACAAATAAATTTCATGATAGGTTTATAATAATAGATGAAAAAGAGAGGTACCATTTAGGAGCGTCAATAAAAGATTTAGGCAAAAAATGTTTTGGAATAAATAAAATAGAAAGCGTAAAGCTTATTGAACAAGTAATAAGTTTAAGTGTATGCGATAAAAAAGAGGCTTATCTAATTTAAAAGCTATTGCCTTGAAAAATTTCTAAAATAAAAAATTGCCAAAAGAGTTGTATTTTAAATAAACTTATGTTAAAATATTAAAGTAATATGTGAAATGAAATACGAGGAGGAAATACAATGAAAGAGAATATACACCCAGCATACGAAACTACTACAATTACATGTGCTTGTGGTAACGTTATAGAAGTTGGTTCAACTAAGAAAGCAATGAAAACAGATACTTGTAGTGCTTGTCATCCATTCTTTACAGGTTTAAAACAATCTATTGCTTCTAAAGGTAGAGCTGCTAAGTTTGCTGAAAAATATGGAACAAAATTAAACAAATAAGGTACTACTTTTGTAGTGCTTTTTTTGTTATTATGAGAGGAGAAAAAATATGAAAAATAAAGATGTAGCAATTATGTATGATTTTGATGGAACATTAGCACATGGAAATATTCAAGAATATAACTTTATACCAAAGCTTAAAATGACTTCAGACGAGTTTTTTGATGAGGTTGGAAAAATAACTGTTGAAAATAACATGGAAAGCATATTAGCATACATGTATCTTATGTTAAGAAAAGCAGAAGAAAAAAATGTATCTGTAACGAGAGATTCTTTTGTAAAATACGGAGAAAATATAAAGCTATATCCAGGAGTAGAGAATTGGTTTGATAGAATTAACGCATATGCGGAGAACTTGGGACTTACGCTTCACCATTTTGTTATATCTTCTGGTATAAAAGAAATGATAGAAGGAACAAGCATTGCAGGTAAGTTCGATAGAATTTATGCAAGTAGCTTCTTGTATAACGTAGACAATGTTGCTAAATGGCCTGCTGTTGCAATAAATTACACAAATAAAACGCAGTTTTTGTTTAGAATAAATAAAGGTATATATGAAGTTTATGACAATAAAATAAACGAGCATATGTCTCGTGAAGAAAAAAGTATAGACTTCCCTAATATGATATATATAGGCGATGGTCTCACAGATGTACCTTGTATGAGACTTGTAAAAGACTATTTAGGAACAGCTATTGCGGTATATGAAGAAAATAAAGGGAAACATGTAGCAGACGACCTATTAAAGCATAATAGAGTAAACTTCATTGCTAAAACAGATTATAGAGAGGGTAGCGATATAGATACATATATAAAAGAAAAGCTAGATGAAATAGCGTTAAGGAGCAAGCAATGCTAAAAAGTGAATTTTATACAAGCTTAAAAGAAAAATATAACTTAAGCAAAGTAGATATATTTAATTCGGAAAATGACGCACTAGATAGAGTATTAGCGTACGTACTAAACCAAAAAGTACTAGATATTAAGCTTACAAGGGAGCTAAGTTTAACATATACAGAAGAAATGAAAGTAAAGAATATACTAAATAAACTATGTTCTAAACATATACCTTTCCAATATTTAACTGGAGATGTATATGTTTATGGTATGCACCTTTTTGTAAATAAAGACGTGCTAATTCCAAGGCAAGATACAGAGTGCGTTATACATGAAGCCATTTCTAAGATAAATACAAATGGCTTTTCGTCAATGCTAGATATGTGTACAGGAAGTGGAGTTATTGCACTGGCAGTAGCTCTTAACAGTAATATTAAAAGTGTAGACATGGCAGATATATCTAAAAAAGCAATAAAAGTCGCAAATAAAAATATTAAGCTAGTAGATACAAAAAACAAATGTCATGCTTTTGTATCAGATATGTTCGAAAAGATAGATTTAAATAAAAAATATGATATAATTGTATCAAACCCACCATATATAACTGAGGCGGAATATGACGAGCTGTCTATATATGTAAAAGAGGAGCCATATGTAGCCCTTGTAGCAGAAGATAACGGCTTGTATTACTACAAAAAAATTGCAAAAGAAGCAAAGGAATATTTAAATGATGGTGGAGCGCTTGTATTTGAGATAGGTTGCAGCCAAGGTAAAGCTGTATCAGATATATTGAATGAAGAAGGATACAAAGACGTAACTATAACAAAAGATTTAAATTCAAATGATAGGGTGGTATCATGTCATTTTCAGAAGAAATAAAAAAAGAAATATTAAATAATGAAAAGGTAAAATTATGCTGTAAAACAGCAATGCACTACGGAGAACTATATACGGAAACTAAAGATATGTCAAAAAAGGATATAAAAGAAATAATTGGCACTAGAGCTTGTTGCAAAAAGTCTTTTTTAAGAGGCGTGTTTTTAGGTAGCGGATATATTGTATCTCCAAAAAGCGAGTATCATTTTGAAGTATCACTAGAAACAAAGTCTGCGGCAAATTTTGTAATAGAGCTTTTTTCAGATTTTGGAATATCTACCAAATGTATTAAAAGAAACAAATATGTAGTGTATGCAAAAGATGGAGAAAATATTAGTAATATATTAAGAGTGTTTGGTGCAACAGCCTCTTTAATCAACTTCGAAAACATTCGCATAGAAAAGAGCATTAAAAATGATATTAACCGTGGAATAAACTGCGAAACAGCTAATTTAAACAAGATTGTGTCATCTGCATATAAACAGATACAGGCGATAGAAAAGCTTGAAAAATCTGACGCATATTCCTCTTTAAACGCAAAACAAAAAGAGCTATGCGCCTTAAGAAAAAACAACCCAGACAAAAGTTTAGAAGAACTAGCCGAGCTTTGTAGTTACGAAGTATCTAAGTCTGGAGTGTACCATAAACTAAATAAAATAATTAAAATGGCGGAGAATTTATGAAACTAGGAATATATATACATATACCATTTTGCAAGTCACGTTGCTTTTATTGTGACTTTTGCAGTATGGAGAAAACAGACGAAACTACTCATGATAAATATTTTGACGCACTAGCTGCAGAAATATTGCAAAATGCAGAACTTATTGCAGAAAACGAAGTCGATTCTATATATATAGGCGGGGGAACACCAAGTATAGTAGACGCTCGTCATATTCAAAATATTTTGAAACTAATTTATTCTTGTACCCATATACAAGATACATGTGAGGTAACAATAGAAGTAAACCCAGAAAGCGTAACAGAAGAAAAACTTGAAATATATAGATTAAGCGGAATAAATAGAATAAGCATGGGACTGCAAAGTGCAAACGATAATGTACTAAAAGCAGTAGGAAGAATAGTTACAAAACAAATGTTTGAAGACGCGTATAACAAAGTAGTAAAAGCAGGTTTTACCAATATATCTACAGATATAATATGTGGGCTTCCAGGCGACACATTAGAAAGCTTTAAAGATACCGTAAACTTCGTGCTAGGCTTAGATGGTATAAAACACATATCTACATATAGCTTAGAGTTACATGAAACAAGTAAGTTAAATTTCCTTGTAGAAAATGGCTTTTTAACACTCCCTGACGAAGATACAGAAAGAGAAATGTTTTATACATTAAAAGATACTTTGAGTAAAAATGGCTTCCATATGTATGAGATTTCTAACTTTGCTAAAAAAGGATATGAATCTTATCACAACTTAAAATACTGGTCAGGAGTACCATATTTAGGTTTTGGAGCGTCTGCCGCAAGCTATATAAATAGCACAAGGTTTTCTAATACAAGCAATGTAACAGAATATATTAAAGAAGCTACTCAAGGCTCATTTACTAAATGTGATAAAGAAGAACTTGATTTACTAGATTTAGAAAAAGAATTTGTTATATTAGGGTTAAGGAAAACAGAAGGTATAAGTATTAAAGAGTTTAAAAGCAGATTTAAGATGAATATTTACGATGTGTTTGCTACGGAGATAAATAAAAACATAGATAAAGGTTTGCTTGAAGCAAGTGGTGACTTTTTAAGGCTTACCGCAAAAGGGCAAGACCTAGCCAATACAGTTTGGCAAGAGTTTATATAAAAGAAAACGAGGGGAAATAATGGAAAACATAGAAGAAATTAAAAAAGATAGTTTTCTCGTAATAGATGGAAACAGTATAATGAATAGAGCATTTTACGGAGTAAAGTTACTTGCAACAAAAGATGGACTATATACCAATGCTATATATGGTTTTTTAAACATATATTTCATGATGCAAGAAAAACTAAACCCAAAATATGTAGCGGTAGCATTTGATGTAAGTGCACCTACATTTAGACATAAAATGTATAGCGAGTATAAAGCGGGACGTCATGCAATGCCAGAGGAGCTAAGAGCACAAATGCCCCTTATAAAAGAGGTATTAAATGCCTTAAACATACCTATACTTGAAAAAGAAGGCTTTGAAGCAGACGATATTTTAGGTACTATCTCTTGCAAAAATACAGAAAAAGGCATACCAACATATATACTTACAGGAGATAGAGACTCTTTTCAGCTTATATCCAATTTAGCAACAGTAGTGCTTCCTACAACAAAATTTGGTAAAACGGAATATACGTATTACACACCAGAGTTGTTATATGAAAAATATGCGATTTCACCTACTCAAGTTCCAGATGTAAAAGCACTTATGGGAGATAGCTCAGACAATATTCCGGGAGTACCAGGAATTGGAGAAAAGACAGCTTACCCGCTAATTAACAAATATGAAAGTATAGAAAAAATATATGAAAACGTAAGAGGCTTAGAGGTAAGTCCTTCTGTTATGGGAAAACTTGAAAAATTCGAAGAAAGTGCAAGACAAAGTAAAGTGCTTGCCACAATAGACACAAATGTAGAACTTGATATAGATTATACAAGTGTAGAACTTACAGAGCCAGATATGCCCGAGCTAATAAAGCTATTTACAAGGTTTGAATTTAAGAAGTTTATAGAAAAGTTTACTAAAGGAAATGAGGAGCTTAAAAATCTTGCTACAAATAACGAGAATAAGTTTTATGAAAGCCTAGATAAAACTAAATTTGAGTTTTTGAAAAATAAAGAGGAAATTGAAGCCTTGGCACGTCTTAACACAAGGCTTGCTGTGACAATTATAGATAATAACTCATGTAAGGCAGGTGGAGCGTTATGTATATATTCAGAAGATAAGAATATAGTATATATAATAAAAGAGGAGCTGTTTAAAGAGGCACTAGGAATACTTTGTCCATTAAGTGCAGATAAAATATCATACAATTTAAAAAGAATAGAGCGACTTGCCTTTGATTTAGGAATAACTGAATTTAATAACTTCGTGTCAGATATAATGATAGAATATTACTTATTACATGCAAGTGAAAATAATTATGCAATAGAAAATATATCATATAATGTAATAGACATTCCTGCACCTAAAGTATTAGTAGAAAAAACAAATGTTCAAACTACTCTTTTTGATATCTTAGATACGCAAGAAAGTTCAAAAGCTGAAACAGACGAGTTGTCTGAGGAAGACAAAAAATACATATATTATGTATTAAAGGGAATATTAGATATAGAAGACGTGTTAAAGCAAAATATTAAAGCCCAAGGTTTAGACATGTTATATAACCAAATAGAATTGCCACTTGTAGAAGTATTAGCTAGTACAGAGCATAACGGAATGTATGTAGATAAGGCACGTTTAAACGAATTTGGTGATAGTATTACCAAGAGAATAAATGAAATTACAAAAAGAATATATGAATTATCTGGTGAAGAATTCAATGTAAATTCACCACAACAATTGTCTCACATATTATTTGAGGTGTTACAAATTCCATATCCTAAAAAGACAAAGGGCAATTACTCAACAGACAAAGAAACGTTAGAAAGTATAGTAGGAGAATATGAAATAATAGACTTGGTACTAGAGTATAGGACACTTTCAAAACTAAAAGGCACGTACGTAGATGGCATGCTTGATGTTATAAAGCCAGACGGTAGAATTCATACAACATTTACTCAAACAGTTACAGTTACAGGAAGACTTAGTAGCATTGAACCAAACTTACAAAACATACCTGTAAAAACAGAGTTGGGTGGAATGGTTAGAGATTGCTTTACAAGCGAAGATAAAAATTATATAGTTGACGCAGATTATAGCCAAATAGAGTTAAGAGTGTTAGCACATATGGCAGAAGACCAAGAGCTAATTAAAGGTTTTGTTGAAGATTTAGATATACATACAATTACTGCCTCACAAGTGTTTGGTGTACCACAAGAAGAAGTAACAAAAGAACTTAGAAGCAAAGCTAAAGCTGTAAACTTTGGTATAGTATATGGAATAAGCGAGTATGGCTTGGCAAAAAATATTCATTCTACACGTCCTGAAGCAGCGTCATATATGAGAAACTATCTTGCCCATTACAGCGGAGTAGATAGGTATATGAAAGAGGTTATTGAGGACGCAAAAGAGCAAGGTTCAGTTAAAACTATATTTGGAAGAATGAGAATGGTACCAGAATTAAAATCTGCTAATTTTTTAACTAGAAACTTTGGTGAGCGTATAGCAATGAACATGCCAATTCAAGGAACAGCCGCAGATATTATGAAGATTGCAATGATTAAGGTATATAATGCGTTAAAAGAAAAGAAGCTTAAAGCAAAACTTATAATGCAAGTACATGACGAGTTACTTATAGAGACACCACCAGAAGAAATAGAAGACGTAAAACAAATACTAAAAGACAGCATGGAAAACGCAGCTAGTCTTAAAGTACCTCTTAAGGTAGATATAAACGTAGGAAAAACTTGGCTAGAAGCAAAGTAAAAAGGAGCATATATGGCAAAGAAAATAACAGTAATATTGGTAGTTATACTAGCACTATATCTAACTATATTAGCTATTTTTAGAAATATTTTTTATCCTAAAAAGTACGAAGAATATGTAGAAAAATATAGCAAACTATATTCAGTTGAATCAGATTTAGTTTATGCAGTTATAAAACAGGAAAGCAGCTTTAAAAAAAGTGCTGTATCCACTGCTGGAGCAAGAGGGCTTATGCAAATACTTCCAGCTACTGCAAAAGAAGTGGCAGAGGAGTTAAATAGCGTAAACGAAGAAAGCTTCGATTTAAGTGACGAAGAAACCAACGTACAAATAGGAGTGAAATATCTATCCTCTTTAACAGAAAGATATAATGGGAATATATATATTGCCATTGCTGCATATAACGCAGGAATGGGAAATGTAGATAAGTGGTTTAAAGAGGACTTTGCGTCATATGATACTTACGAAAAGATAATTCAAAAGATAGAATTTGAAGAAACAAGAAAATATGTAAGTAATGTGATAAAATACTACAATATGTATAAAAGAATATACTGGTAGAAACTCATATTTCAAAAAGTCGTGAGAAAAATGTGATGGTTTTACACAAAAGTCGTTTGACTTTTGTGTAAAGAGGTGCTATACTTTGTATGTGTTATTATCAAAGGAAGTGGTTATATGTATAGAGAAAAAATAAAAGAATTAGTGAAGTGGAAAGAATCTACAAACAGAAAGCCCTTAATTATTAGAGGTGCAAGACAAGTTGGAAAAACTTGGTTAATGAAAGAGTTCGGAGAAAAATATTACGAAAAAAGCGCTTATATAAATTTTGATGACAACGAAAGAATGAAAAAACTGTTTGAAGGAGATTTTGACTTAAAAAAAATAATACAAGGCTTAAAGATAGAGTCTGGTGTAAATATAGAGCCTCACAATACATTGATAATATTAGACGAAATTCAAGAAACACCTAAAGCATTAAAAGCGTTAAAGTATTTTTGTGAAAATGCAAGAGAATATCATATAGTATCAGCAGGTTCTCTTTTAGGAGTGGCATTACATAGCGGAACATCTTTTCCGGTTGGAAAAGTAGACTTTCTGGATTTAAGTCCGTTAAGTTTTTATGAATTTATTGAAGCGTTGGGTGAAAATGATTTAGTGCAAATACTAAAAGAAAATGATTTTGATTTAATGAGTGTTTTTGAAACAAAATTTATAGAATATTTGAAACTATATTATTTTATTGGTGGAATGCCAGAAGTAGTAAACTCCTATGTAAAAGATAAAGATTTATTGGAAGTACGAAGAATACAAAAAACAATATTAGAAGATTACGAACAGGATTTTTCTAAACATGCTTCAAGCAATATTGTACCTAGAATTAGACAGCTGTGGAACAATATACCAACGCAACTTGCGAAAGAAAATAAAAAGTTTATTTATGGTTTAGTAAAAGAAGGGGCTAGAGCTAGAGAATATGAAATAGCATTATCATGGCTAATAGATTGTGGGCTAGTATATCAAATAAATAGAGTAAACAGTAGTAAAATCCCATTATCTGCTTATCAAGATTTTACCGCTTTTAAATTATATATGCTAGATGTTGGATTATTAGGTGCTATGGCAAACGTTGATTCAAAAACACTTTTAGAGGGTAATGAAATATTTGAGGAGTTTAAAGGTAGCTTGACAGAAC
Source organism: uncultured Clostridium sp. (assembly GCA_964481385.1). Classification (GTDB taxonomy): domain Bacteria; phylum Bacillota; class Clostridia; order TANB77; family CAG-465; genus UMGS1649. The sequence continues at coordinate 37,070 of CAYZTN010000005.1, forward strand.
AATATGTCTTGTGTCAACTTAGAGAGTGTACGGATTTGAATGTATTTTATTGGTCCTCAGATACAGGAAGTTCAGAAGTTGATTTCATTACGCAGATTGGAAAAGATAATGTGCCTATTGAAGTAAAGGCAAACGAAAACTTGCAAGCTAAAAGCTTAAAAGCATTTGTACAAAAATATAACACGAAAATCAATGTAAGAACCTCTATGTCTAGATACAGAAAAGATGATTGGATTACAAATATACCATTGTACAATATAGGTAATATAAAAGAGATTGTTTGTATAGAATAGCTTTTATGTAGTGCGATAGAGTAATAGAACAGATAGATAATTAGTTGAAATTGTCTATCTTTTATTATATAATCGCAGTATAAGAGATATGAATGTATTGTATACATGGAGAGAAATGATGAAGAAAATGATAAAAATAGGTATAATAGTTATTTTAGTAGTAGTTATAGTAATTGGTATAAAAAGTATATTTTTTAGAGATAACACAGATCCTGTAATAGACAAAAACAAAGTTATTTCAAATAATGTAACACTTGAATGTGCTGTGTTTGACGGAACTCAAGTTAAAGGAACAGCTTCAATATCAATTGAAAACGGAAAAGTTTCTAATGAGATAATTTTTAATCAAGATAAAACAGATAGCAAGTATTTTTTAATGCCTGGGTTAATTGATGCTCATACTCATATAACTAACGAAAAACAAATAGAACAAATGATAAATAATGGAGTAACAACGGTGTATGACGTAGCAGCTTCTAAAGATATTGTGGAGACTTCGGAAAAATTTAATATGCACACTGCTATAACAACTATAATGCCAGGAGTGTCTGATGGTAAAGCTTCTGTTAATGAGTTAATTTCACAAGGAGCAGAGTATATAAAAGTTATGGTAGATATGCCAAGCGTGTTAGGCGGAAGTTTAATAGAAAAAGAAGTGCTTCAAGATATAGTGAAATATGCACATAAAAACAACTTGAAAGTTGCAGCACACACTACGACTGTGGCTGCTGTGGAACTTGCGGTAAATTCAGATGTGGATATTTTGATACATGTACCAATAGGAGAAGAATTCCCTGATGAACTTGCTAAAAGAATTGCCAGTCAAAACATTGCGGTTATACCAACTCTTGTTATGATGGAAGCATTTGCAAATTCTGCTATATATGGCTTTGAAGAAAAAGATTACAAAGACGCAGAAAATGCCGTAAAACTATTAAACTCTTACGGTGTACCAATTCTTGTTGGTACAGACGCAAATAGTTCGTTTTTTGTACCAGATATTAAATATGGTAGTTCATTACATAAAGAGATGGAGCTTTTAGTAAAAGCAGGACTAACACCTGTTGAAGTGTTACAAGGTGCAACAACTAAAGCGTCAGAAGCATTTGGACTAGAAGATAGTTCAATAATGGTGCTAGTAGAAGGTAGACCAGATAAAAATATTGCTGACACAACTAAAATTAGGCAAATTTGGGTTGATGGAGAACCTATTTTAGGCTTTAAAGAGGAAGTGGAAAATAAAAATGAGAATAATAACGGAGAGGATAATATGAATAAAGAGGAACTAATATTTATGCCAAAACATCCATCAGGATGGAAGACTTTGCAAATTGAAATGAAGGACAGTCCAGTTTTGGAACAAAGTGAGCCGATTGATTCCCTTGCTCTGTATAATTTATTTGATAGCGATTTAGAGAATGCACTTAAAATATATGAAGATAAACGCTTTGAAGTAGAAGGCGTTGTAATCAAAGTAGGCCCAGACATTCATAATAAACCATCAATAGAAATATCTAATACGATTGATGGAAGGTGTCATACTTTATGTGTTTTTCCATCAGATGATATATATATTAAAGTAGCAGTAGGAGATAAAATAGTTTGTAGAGGCAATTATCTAGTAATGAGTAATTGGTATGGAATAGTATTAAAGAAATGTGAATTGGTAGTTAAGTAATAACTTTATTAGATTTGTGTGAAACAGTGTCATTTGGGACGTTTTCAAATGACACTGGTAAGAAATATAAACAATATTAAATACGTTGTAAGAAAGAATAGTAAATAAGAAAAACGTAGTATTTTCAATGTTTCTAGAAGCTTTAAACTATTGCCATAGTGATATTGGTAAAATTATGGTACAATTAATGTGAAAGATAAATAGTAATTTTTTGTTATGAATGGAGGTGTAAAATATGGAATTTGTAAGATTAGAATATGATAACAATAAGACAACAAATGCAGAGTTAAATGGACATCAAGATGTTATAAAAGAATATGTATCAAAAGGCTATAAATATATTGGATTTATTCCAGTTAAGTTTGGTGCAAGTGGAAAAACATTAGCTATTGATTTGATTTTTGAAAAATAAAGCGATAACTTACAATTTTGAGGAGTAATACAATGAAATTAGAAAGAATAAAAATAAATAATATACCATCAATAATATGGGGAGAAAAAAGTAAAAAGGTATTTATTGCAATTCATGGCAATATGTCTAATAAAGAAGATAAAGTAATAAAAATATTAGCAGATAATATTACAAGTAAAGGTTATCAGGTAATAAGTTTTGATTTACCAGAACATGGAGAAAGAAAGCTAGATAAGAATTATTTGTGTAAAGTTCAAAATTGCATAAATGATTTAAAACAAGTTATAGAGTATGCAAAATCTAATTATAGCGAAATTAGTATATGGGCTTGTAGTATGGGAGCATATTTCAGTTTATTGGCTTATAAGGAGGAAAATATAAAACAATGTTTATTCTTATCTCCTGTTGTTAATATGAAAATAATAATTGACAATATGATGATATGGAGCAATGCTAACGAAAAAGAGCTAGAAGAGAAAAAAGAAATAAAAACGGATTTCGGACAAACTCTATATTGGGATTATTATTTATATGTTAAGGAGAATCCAATAACTAATTGGAATAAAGAAACTTCTATTTTATATGGAAGTAATGATAGTATGCAGGATAAAGAGATAATAACTGAATTTTCAAATAAATTTAATTGCAATTTATTTATATTGGAAAACGGAGAACACTATTTCCATACAGATGAACAATTAAATTATTATAAGAATTGGTTAAATAAAACAGCTAGATAACTTACAATTTGTTTGCTAGATTTAGATACGCTTTTAGCTCCGTTCTGCTAGCAGAACGGAGTGTAACCTAGTTAAAGTGGAGCAAAATTGACTATAGTAAAAAATCCTTGTGACACTGGAAGCTTATGTCAATATTTTTTGATTAGTTCACCCTAAAAAGATAAAATTATTCTGTGACT
>CAYZTN010000006.1:0-38585 GCA_964481385.1 uncultured Clostridium sp.
CAATATCAAATGTAACTTCAATTTGTGGTACTCCTCTTGGTGCTGGTGGAATTCCAGTTAAGCTAAAGCGTCCAAGTGTTTTATTGTATGCGGCAATCTCACGTTCACCTTGTAATACGTGTACTTCAACTGATGTTTGACCATCTGCAGCTGTACTAAATATTTGAGATTTCTTTGTTGGTATTGTTGTATTTCTTTCTATAAGTTTTGTAAATACTCCACCATATGTTTCAATTCCAAGTGACAATGGAGTTACATCAAGAAGTACTAATCCCTTAACATCTCCTGTTAAAACACCTGCTTGAATTGCTGCACCAACTGCAACGCATTCGTCTGGGTTAATTCCCTTATATGGTTCTTTTCCAGTTAAACGTTTAACTGTTTCTTGTACTAGAGGTACTCTTGTTGAACCACCAACAAGTAATATTTTATCTAGTTTATCAAATGATAAACCTGAATCTTTCATTGCTTGATTTACAGGTCCTACTGTTGCTTCTACAAGGTCACCTATTAACTCTTCAAATTTTGCACGAGTTAAAGTAACGTCCATGTGTTTTGGACCAGTAGCGTCAGCTGTGATAAATGGAAGATTAATGTTTGCAGTAGGTGTTGAAGAAAGCTCAATCTTAGCTTTTTCAGCAGCTTCTTTTAATCTTTGCATTGCCATATTGTCGCTTGACAAATCTATTCCAGAATCCTTCTTAAATTCTGCTACTAAGTATTCTATTATTCTTTGGTCGAAGTCATCTCCACCAAGTTTGTTGTTACCTGCTGTAGCTAGAACTTCAAATACACCATCACCAATATCTAGTATAGATACATCGAATGTTCCTCCACCTAAGTCATATACCATAATCTTTTGGTCTTTGTCTTTATCTAGACCATAAGCTAAGGCAGCTGCTGTTGGTTCGTTTATAATTCTTAGAACTTCTAGACCTGCAATTTTACCAGCGTCTTTTGTTGCTTGACGTTGTGAATCGCTAAAGTATGCTGGTACTGTAATAACTGCTTGAGTTATTGGTTCGCCAATATAGCTTTCAGCGTCTGATTTCATTTTTTGAAGTATCATTGCGCTTATTTCTGGTGCTGAATACTCTTTATCGTCTATTTTTACTTTTTTGTTTGTACCCATATCTCTTTTGATAGATACTACTGTTCTATCATGGTTTGTGATTGCTTGACGTTTTGCAACTTGACCTACCAATCTTTCACCATTTTTTGCAAAACCAACTACTGATGGAGTTGTTCTTGCTCCCTCGGAACTTGGTATAACTGTTGGTTCACCATTTTCAATAACAGCTACACATGAGTTTGTTGTTCCTAAATCAATTCCTATAACTTTTGACATAATATTTTCCTCCTAATTCTATAATTATTATGTTAGCTTAGAAGTCAAAGCTTCTAAGTAGTTACCTAATTTGCAACTTTTACAAGAGAATGTCTTACGACTTTATCTCCTAGCTTGTATCCGCGTCTAAACACTTCAACTATTTCTTTTTCACCTTTTGTTTCATCAGTAACACTCATTACAGCTTCGTGATACTCTGGGTCAAAGGTATGCCCCATATCTTCAATTGGCTCTACGTTATACTTTTTAAGCATTGCCATAAGGTCTTTATATATAAGCTCGATACCCTCTTTATACTTCTCGTCTTTACTTTCAGCTTCAACTGCTTTTTCAAAGTTGTCTACAACTGGAAGTATTGCTCCTATTACTTCAGACACAACAGATAAATACATATTATCTTTTTCCTTAGCAATTCGTTTTTTGAAGTTATCGAACTCAGCCATGTTTCTTCTCAAACTTTCATAATATTCGTCTGCTTTTTTTCTTTGTTCTTCTAAATCTTGATTTAGTTTATCTATAAATGCTTGTTCATTATCTACTTCAGTTTGAGTCGCATCTTTTGTTTCCTCTACTTCTGCTGCTTTTGTTATCTCATCAGCTTTTTCATTTTTGTTCTCCATCTCTATCCTCCTTATCTTTACCAAATATTTTTTTTAGTCTTTCATTTACTGCCTTAAATGTTCCTACCACCTTATTGTAATTTACTCTTTTTGGAGTAACAATTCCAAGCGTTGCACTTGTTGTATCACTCGCTTCAAAGTCTAGTGATATAAGACTATAGTCCTTAAGCAAAATCTCGTTACTTTCGTTCCCTATTATAATTGATACATCATTTTCATCTATTTTTTCTAAAACTTCTTGTATAATTTCTCTAGTATTTACCACATTCAAAAACTTCTTAACTTCTGAAGTGTCGCTAAACTCTGGTAAATTTAATAGTGGCTCTATGTTTCCTTTTACTTCAGATTTTGGTTCTGCAAGCTCTTTTCGAATTATATGTTCCATTTCACTTAATACACTTGAAAATTTACTTAACTCCTTCTTAATTACCTCATTTAAAACATGAGACAATTCTTCTAAAGGCGTACCTTTTAAGTTTTTATTAAGAAGCATAGATAATTCGTCAATTCTTGTTTCAGGTAAGCTATCTGTAATTTGTACTACCACATCTTTAACACTTCCTGAATTAGACATAAGTACAATAAGCAAAATCTTTTCTGAAATTTTTAATATTTTAATATTTTCAATTACATCTGTATTTTTAATGTTTAATACTGTTGGTACTTTTAATATACGAGATATAACCTCTGCCGCATGTTCCAATGTCTTTTCAGCACTTCCATAGCTTACTATATTGTTGTTTATATAATCTACATCTACCATACTTAAAGTATCGTTTGTCATTAAATTATCTACATAATACCTATACCCCAAAGTTGAAGGAACGCGTCCTGCAGATATATGAGGTTGCTCTAAAAGCCCTATTTCCTCTAATTGTTTCATTTCATTACGAATCGTTGCAGGACTAATATCCACTTCATAGTTTTCAGCTATTTGCTTTGAACCTACTGGTTCTGCAGATTCTACATAGTTTTCAACCACCAAGGCAAGTATCTTTTTCTTTCTTTCGTCTAATTCCATTATATTCTCACCTTTATATTTTAGCACTCGAACTTATTAAGTGCTAATACACATATAATATACTCCGCAGGAAATCATTTGTCAACTATTTTTCAAAAAATATTTTATTTTTTTAAAAGATAGTGACAATTATTTTTCTAAGCACTTGTTTCTACCGCAATAAAATGTGTTAACCATTAAAATAGTTATACTGATTTACCATTAGTAAATTTTGCAATAGTCGTTTACCTCCTACTATCCCCACATCAAACACTTACTAAAGGGAGTGCAAACTTATGCACTCCCTTTAGTACCATATTTATACATTTTTAGCATCAAATGCTTTTTATTATTTTAAATAAAGTGTAACTCTAAAACCGCAAGAATCATACGAATTGCCGACCCCTTCTTTGTAGCCACCGTAACGGTCAGAAGCCGAACCATAAGCTCCCCACACATGTCCAAAGTATCCTCCACGCTGTGATCTTTTTCCAATAGAAGGCGAATACTCCATTGTCCATTCACGCACATTTCCGGCTAAGTCATATATGTTTTTTGCTTGCCATGCCTCGTTTTTTCCGCATACATTCAAACTATAACAAAAGTCATTTGCAGCGCCCTCAGAATATCTAAAATTACCCCACTTAACAGAGTTTGTTATATCATGTTCCTTGTCAGAAACAAAATTTAGTGCTGTATCCCATTGCACGCCATAGCACAAAGTGGATACAACAGATTTATGGTTACTATACATATTTTGTGACAAATATACAGCACCCGCAATACCTTTTCCAGTATCAGTTTCCTCTGGGTATATATCATTCATAGCAGCCCCCCAAGGCACATAATTATATACAACCGCACCTTTTTTAATAACAACTCGATGCTCTTCTGTAGACTCTGTTCTATTTTCTTTTGTACCATCTGTTGCATCGCCGTCTCCAGATTCAAAACGGCCTATGTAAAATCCATGATAATACTGTACTGAACTACACATCTTGTAGTATTCTTCTATTTCTTCCTCATATCCTCCCAAGTTTGTAGTTACCGGTTCAGCATTAACATACCCACCAGAAAGTGCTCCAGTCATTTTATATATACCAGAGCCTTCATATGTTTCCTCAGCAGTTCCTCTTTTAAACACATCTGTAAAACTTTCATATAACCCTGTTGTTGCATCTGGAACTTCGCCTTCTTCTATTTCATACTCTACTGGTACCCATACAAATTGATTACCTGTACAAATATATTTTTCACCTTTGTTCTCATCTGATGCATCATCTGAAATTATCAAACCAGTATCTTTTGTACCACCTACGTAATAAAAGCCTGCTGGTATTACTACTCCATCATATGTTGTATGCACTTCTTCTTTCTCGCCATTCCAAACGAGTGTAATACTTCCTATTGTAACTGGCTCAGGATTATTTCCCATTATTCCTTCTGCAAACATAAAACTTTTCATTTCTTCTATTTGTTGCGCCTCTGTCTTTTTCACAGCGTCACTTGCCTCTTCTATTATATTGGCATTAGATAAACTTACTATTACTGATGTAGCCAATATGCTTAAAACTAGTATAGTTATTACTAGTACAATTAGCGATATCGCTTTTTTACTTTTAATTTTCATTCGTATTTCTCCTCTCCGTGTCATTTGAAAACGTCCCAAATGACACTATTGGTACTTATATTATCTTAAGTCAATTCCTTTTACTCTCACATTTATACTAAATATATTGATACCTGTCATATAATCTATTTTATCTACAATTCTTTTTCTCAAAGCAGTTGTCACATCTGGAATTTTCACTCCAAAATATACACTTGCATCAATATCTATTTTCATTCCATCAACATACTTTTCTATACTTACTCTTTGAAGCTTGCTTATTCCTTCTTGCTTTTTCCCCTCATATGTTACAAGTTCACGAAGCACTTTATCTGAAATAGTATAATTTCCAAGATAACTAAATGTAGGGCGAATTATACTCTTTTCTTTATATACTTTATCCTTCTTCTCAAACATTTTAAGTGGGTCTAAAAAGTAACCTGAAAACTGCTCTTTTATTTCAAATGTTGGAACTGGAACAACATGTATTCCTTTTTCTTTTCTAAGTCTCTTTGCTTCTTCTATTTGTTCTGGAGTAGACACTTCTTCAATATATACTCTTTTTGAAATTTTAGGTAAATGTAAATTTTCAGCAATTTTATCTACCATTTCATCCGAAGTTCCAAGTATAAGTAGCTTTTGTATTTTTTCTGCTTTTATAGCACGCATCATGGCACTTGCACGTGATTCATCTATAAACAAGGCGGCTTTCACAGAGCCAATTTTTGTTGGCTCTGTTTTGGCAGACTTACCTGCTACCACTTTATTTTGTTTAATTAACAGCGAATCGTCTATAATATAGTCTATATTATACTCAGCCGCTACATTTTGCGAATTATGACTCTTTCCTGTACCACTTGCTCCTACAAAAGCAAATACTTCCATTTACTTTACACTTCCTTTGCAGATAATTTGAACTTTCCTGTATCTTTTTCTAAGTCTATTACTTTTACCATTATTTCTTGACCCACTTTTAGTACGTCTTCTATCTTTCCTATACGCTCTTTAGATATTTGAGATATGTGAAGCAAGCCTTCTTTTCCTGGCAATACTTCAACTATAGCAAACGCTGGCATTATTTTTGTAACGTGTCCCATATATACTGCACCGTTTTCTACATCTTCAACAATTCCTGCAATCATTCTTAGCGCTTTATCAATTGAAGCTTCATCCATGCTATATACAAATACACTTCCATCTTCTTCAATATCTATCTTTACACCTGTTTCTTCGATAATCTTGTTTATAGTTTTTCCGCCTGAACCAATTACATCTTTAATCTTATCAATATCTATTTTTAGCGTCTTAATTTTTGGTGCATACTCACTCAAATTCTCTCTTGGACAAGACAATTCTTTTAACATAATTTCGTCTAAAATGTATTTTCTAGCTTTGTTTGTTCTGGCAAACGCTTCTTCTATTATTTCATATGTTAAACCATCGATTTTTATATCTACTTGTATTGCTGTAATTCCGTTTTTTGTTCCGGCTACTTTAAAGTCCATATCTCCAAAGAAGTCTTCTATTCCTTGTATATCTGTTACCATTATATATTCGTCAGAATCTTCTTTAGTAAATAATCCTGTTGAAATACCTGCTACTGGTTCTTTTATTGGAACACCAGCGTCCATAAGTGCTAGTGTAGAACCACATACACTTGCTTGTGATGTAGAACCGTTTGAACTTAATACTTCAGATACTACACGAATTGTATAAGGGAATTTCTCAACACTTGGTATTACTGGCTCTAATGCGCGCTCTGCAAGTGCTCCATGCCCTATCTCACGGCGTCCTGGACTTCTTACAGCTCTTGCCTCACCAACGCTAAATGGTGGGAAGTTGTAATGGTGAATATACCTTTTAGATTCTTCCTCATCTAATCCATCTAAGCTTTGTTCGTCAGACTTAGGTCCTAGTGTTACAACGCTCATTACTTGAGTTTGTCCTCTATTAAATAATGCACTACCGTGAGTTCTAGGAAGAAGTCCTACTTCACAAGAAAGTGGTCTTATCTCGTCAAATCCACGTCCATCTGGTCTCATTCCTTCGTTTATAATTAAGTTACGAACGTTTTTCTTTTCTAGTTTGTACAAGGCTTCTGCTATCATTGACTTATCTTTTAAGTATTCTTCTTCGCCATGTTTTTCTATGTAGTATGCTTTTACAGCTTCTTCTACACGAGTCATATTTTCGTCTCTTACAGTTTTATCTGTTGTTTGAACTGCTGTATGCACTGCTTCATAGAAGTTATCATATAGCTCTTGCCACATATCCTCTGGTATTGCAAAAGATTTATACTCTGCTTTTGGCTTTCCAATTTCTGCTTTTATATCAGCTATAAACTTACAAACTTTTTTAATTTCTGCATGTGCTTCTTTTATAGCTTGAAGCATAATTTCGTCTGGCACTTCTGCAGCTCCAGCTTCTATCATACAAACTTTGTCATAAGTTGCAGCAACTGTTAAATCTAGTTTAGATTTTTCTCTATCTGCTAAACCTGGGTTTAATACAATTTTACCATCTACTAAACCTACTTTTACAGCACCAACCTCTTTAGTAAAAGGTATGTCTGAAATGTTTAGGGCGATTGACGCACCAAGCATTGCTGGTATTTCTGGAAGCACTTCTGGATCCATAGATACTGCTATTGCGTGTATTGCTGTATCATTTCTGTAATCTTTTGGGAATAATGGACGCATTGGTCTATCTATTGCACGAGATACCAATATGTTCTTGTCTGTTGGTTTTCCTTCACGTTTTACAAAACCACCTGGAATTTTACCTACTGCATAAAGTCTTTCCTCATAATCTACGGATAGCGGTAAAAAGTCTATCCCATCTTTTGGCTCTTTTGACATAGATGCGTTTACAATTACAACTGTGTCATCATATCTTACCATACATGAGCCGTTTGCAAGACCAGCCATTTTACCAGTTTCTACAACCAAACGTCTGCCTGCAAATGTTGTTTCAAATGTTTTAAACATAACAAAAATTCCTCCTTATTTAAAACAGTCTTTTCCAAGGTGAAGTAATAACTTCTAAAAAGCCAATATGTGTAAATACAACTTTTCACAAGTTATTACTACATACTCCTCAAAAAAGCTATGTATATTATACAATAATTAAGAAACGTTTGCAACACCATTTTTCTTAGGTTTTTTCTTATGTTGATAATGCTAAAATAATTATGTAGGTTTTATGAAATTGAATTTTGACCAAGAGCTAAATGTAAACACAAACAGTGTCATTTGGAAACGTCCCAAATGACACTGTTTTGCGCTATAAAAAACGGCCATCACCAATTTTATTATCGTTTGTTATTTTTCAATATCTATGTATTTTCTATATTTTAATATGTAATCTATCATAGACCATACAGTAAATACAAGTGCAACAACTATAAACACAGTCATAGATGCATTTATTAGCATTGGCACAAATCCCATCTTTTTTCCTAATGTTAAAAAGGCAAACATGCTGTTTGTATCAATAATTGCTAAAGATACGCCAAACATTTGTGTTGCTGTCTTAATTTTACCATAAATACCTGCTGATATTGTCTCACCATTTTCCTTACCAAACATTCTAATTGTATTTAGTATAAAATCACGACCTACAACAATTACTGCCATCCATGCTGGAATTGTTCCATTTCCAACAACCATTATAAAACCTGCTGCCACTAATATTTTATCTGCCAGTGGATCCATAAGTTTTCCAAAATTCGTTACAATTCCTTTTTTCCTTGCTAAATAACCATCAATATAATCTGTAAGTGATGCTACAACATACACTCCAAGGGCTACATATTTTATCCAATCGGCTAAATCCACTAGGGCCATCAATATAACAAATACCGGCACCAATGCAATACGAATTACTGTTAATTTATTTGGAATATTCATTTTTTTCATAATTTCTACCTCTTTTTCAACGTTTGATATAATTGTAACAGATAAAAGGATAAATTTCCACTATTTTTATAATATTTTATATGTGAAATTTTGTGCAGATACCATTTTTACCACTCAGCATATATATTTACACTTTCGAACTCTTTATATGGCTCAACATATATATTTATACTATCAGTTTCCTTGTACGGTTCAACATATATATCTACATTATCTGTTGGATTAAACTTTAAAGTTATAAATCCCAACTCATATTTCGTTTTTCCTTCTACAATATATTTATTTACTTTATATAGTGCACAATATTTTTCCTCTTCTCCGTTTTCATATTCTATAGTTTTTATTACAAATATTGGAGATAAATTCTTATTTACTCTGAAGTAATCTATTAAAAATATCACACACCATATAATTATTAAAATACTAATAAATGCTACAAATCTAAGCTTTTTTCTCGAATTATAATACATATTCTCACCAACCTCTACTTTTTAAATTCTAGTATTTTCCTTGCCTTTTCTAACTCTTCGCGTGTTGGCGTTTTAACTCCTTCTAGCGGATACTTAAGTCCTAGGCCTGTCCATTTATCCCTACCGTAATCGTGATAAGGAAGTACTTCAACACGTTCTACTGTTTTTAATGTATCTATAAACTGCCTCGTTTTTATTAAATCTTGCTCATCGTCTGTATACCCTGGTACTAATACTTGTCTTATCCATATTTTTATTTTGTGAGAAGACAAATACCTTGCAAAGTCAAGTTCATTAACATTTGAAAAACCAGTAAGCTTTCTGCATTTTTCAGCATCTATGTGTTTTATATCTAGTAACACATAATCTGTATGGCGTAAAAGCTCCTCTATTTCTTCGTCTATATAATAGTTTCCTGATGTATCAAGGCACGTTGTCATACCAGCCTTGTGCGCTGCTTTAAAAAGCTCTGTTACAAAGCCAGCTTGTAAAAGCGGCTCGCCACCAGAAACGGTGATACCACCGTTATCTGTTGCGTCCATATATGGCTTGCACCTTAGTGCTTTTTCTATAATTTCTTCTACTGTATATTCTGAGCCACCTCTTATGTCCCAAGTATCTCTGTTATGACAGTATTTACACCTTAAGGCACAGCCTTGCATAAATACTACAAATCTAATTCCTGGTCCATCTACTGCTCCAAATGTTTCAAATGAATGAACTCTTCCTTTTAACTTACTTTTATCCAATGTACATTACCCCTTTTTTACATTTACATTTTTTCATGTATTGTACGGTTTATAACATCTAACTGTTGTTCACGTGTTAGCTTTATGAAGTTTACTGCATATCCAGATACTCTTATTGTAAGCTGTGGATATTTTTCTGGATGTTCCATTGCATCTATTAATAGTTCTCTATTAAATACGTTAACGTTTATATGGTGTGCAAGTTGTGCAAAGTATCCATCTAAAAGTCCTGTTAGGTTCTTTATACGTGTGTCCTCATCATTTCCAAGTGCTTGTGGCACTATTGCAAATGTATATGAAATTCCATCTTCTGAATTTTTGAAATCTAGTTTTGCTAAAGAATTTAATACTGCAACTGCACCATTAGTGTCTCTTCCATGCATTGGGTTTGCTCCTGGTCCAAAAGGCATTCCAGCACGACGTCCATCTGGAGTATTTCCTGTAGCTTTTCCATAAACTACGTTTGATGTAATAGTTAATATGCTCATTGTAGGAATTGCATTTCTATATGTTTTTTGATGTCTTAATCTCTCCATAAATTCTTTTTGAATCTCTTTTGCAATTGTATCTACTCTATCATCATCGTTTCCGTATTTAGGGAAATCTCCTTCTATTTCATAGTCTACTACAAGTCCTGCTTCATTTCTTATTGTTTTTACTTTTGCGTATTTTATTGCAGAAAGTGAATCTGCAGCAATAGACAAACCAGCTATTCCACAAGCCATTGTACGAATTACTTCTTTGTCGTGAAGTGACATTGCTAAACTTTCATAAGAATATTTATCGTGCATATAATGAATTATATTTAATGCGTCTATGTATAACTTTGCAACATAGTCCATCGTTTGCATGTATTTTGACCATACTTCATTGTAATCTAAATACTCTGACACAATTGGTGCAAACTTAGGTGCAACTTGTGCTCCTGTTACTTCATCTATTCCACCATTTATTGCATATGTTAAAGTTTTAGCAAGGTTAGCACGTGCTCCGAAAAATTGCATTTGTTTTCCTATCTTCATTGGTGATACGCAACATGCTATACCATAGTCATCTCCTAAAGTTGCTCTCATTTGGTCATCGTTTTCATATTGAATTGAAGATGTTTCAATTGACATTTTTGTTACATAATGTTTAAATCCTTCTGGTAAAGCTTGTGACCAAAGCACTGTTATATTTGGTTCTGGAGCTGTTCCCATAGTTTCTAATGTATGTACAAGTCTAAATGCATTCTTTGTAACTAGAGTTCTTCCATCAACGCCCATACCGCCAACGCTTTCTGTTACCCAAACAGGGTCGCCTGAGAACAAATCGTTATATTCTGGTGTACGAATAAATCTTACCATTCTAAGTTTCATTACAAAGTGATCCATTAATTCTTGTGCTTCTTCTTCTGTAAGTATGCCTTCTTTTAAGTCTTTTTCTATGTATATGTCTAAGAATGTAGATACTCTACCCATACTCATAGCAGCACCATTTTGTTGCTTAATTGAAGCAAGGTATCCAAAATATGTCCATTGTATAGCTTCTCTTGCATTAGTAGCTGGGCGAGATATATCTATTCCATACATCATAGCCATTTTTTTCAAATCTTCTAACGCTTTTACTTGCTCGTATATTTCTTCTCTTTCTCTTATTACTTCTTCGCTCATCCAAGAACTTGTTGCATTTTCAAAATCTTGTTTTTTAGCCTCTATTAAAGCGTCAACACCATAAAGAGCAATTCTTCTGTAGTCTCCAATAATTCTTCCACGACCATATCCATCTGGTAGCCCTGTAAGTAGTTTGTTTTTACGTGCTGCTCTTATTTCTGGTGTATACACTTCAAATACTCCATCGTTATGCGTTTTTCTATAATTGTGGTATATATCTTCTATCTTTTCAGATACTTTAAAACCATATGCTTCACAAGATTTTTCTACAATTCTTATTCCACCTTCTGGCATTATAGCACGTTTAAGAGGTGCGTCTGTTTGAAGTCCAACTATTTTTTCTAAATCACGGTCAATGTAACCTGCTGCGTGACTTGTTATAGTTGACGCTACGTCTGTTGAACAGTCTAATACTCCTCCATTTTCTCTTTCTTTTTTGTATAGTTCTAATACTTCATTCCATAATTTTTTTGTTGTTTCTGTTGCACCTGCTAAAAATGATGCATCTCCTTCATATGGTGTGTAGTTTTTTTGTATAAAGTCTCTTACGTTAATTTCTTCACTCCATTTTCCTTTTTTAAATCCTAATTTTTCCCATTCTTGTTTAAATTCCATTTTTCATTCTCCTATCTTACGTGTATTTTACACATATACATATATATTATTTTACAAATTCGTGATTTTACTCATAATCTGCAATGTCTATCCATTTATTCAAAAATTCTTGTTCTTCTTCATTTCCTTTTGTAAGCTGAGTTGCAGCTACAATAGGTAACCAGCGCTCAATATTAGACACTGCAATTGTACTTTTTTCAGAAAATATTTTCATATATTTCTCTGCTAACTTTAATTTTCCTTCCATACAGAATATTAGATAAGTCCTTGCTGCATCTGCAGAAGCATTTCCTTGTGTTGCGTGTGCCCAATCAATTACGTACCACTTGCCTTCTGGAGTAAGTATCACATTACTTGGGTTAAAATCTCCGTGGCACAATTTTGTATGGTCTTTCATTCCTTCTAAACGGTGCATTAGTTCATATTTTGTGCTATCGTTTATTAATGTCGTGTCATTAAGTTTTCTTTTAAATTTGTCTTTTATTCTATTAAGCATTGGTACTTTTTTAGATAAAACTTCTAACTGTATATCTACAAATTTTTCTAAATACTCATCTTCTTTTTCAGGATGGTCAGCAATTAAAGTTTCCATTGACACGCCTTCTACAAATTCAGATACTAATGCCCATCTGTTATCTATTTTTGTAACTTGCTCTAAGTGTGGTATGTTTAAATCAGTACCTTCTTCTACACGTGCTTGATTTAGTGCCTCATTTAAAATATTTGCTTTTGAGTAGTTCTCTACAAATAGCTTTATTGTGCTTTTTCCCTCTTTATATACAGTCTTTGTTTTTCTTTTAGCTAATACGCATTCCAATTCACTCATTTATTTTTCCTCCCCATAGTATACTTTTAAATACATCTCTTTAATATCTTCTATTAAAGGATATCTTGGGTTTGCACCTGTACATTGGTCGTCGAAAGCCTGAGCAGACATTTCATCTAATGTATCTAAAAATGCTTTTTCTTCAATTCCATATTCTTTAATTGATTTCTTAATTCCAATAGTTTCTTTTAGCTTATCTATTTTTTCTAAAAGCTTAGATAGTTTTTCTTCGTCAGTTCCTTCTTCTATACCAAGACTTTCTGCAATGCGTGCATATTTTCTTAATGTACAAGGATACTCGTACTCAGGGAACGTTCCCATTTTTTCTGGTGCTTCCGCACTGTTGTATTTCATAACTTCATCTAATACAAGTGCTACTGTAACACCGTGTGGCAAATGATGGAAGCCTCCAAGTTTATGTCCCATTGAGTGAGCAATTCCTAAGAAAGCATTTGCAAATGCCATACCAGCTATTGTTGCTGCATGTGCCATCTTTTCTCTTGCCTCTAGGTCTTCTGCTCCCTTATTATATGCACGAGGAAGATATTCAAATATTAGCTTTATGGCTTCTAGTGCTAAGGCGTCTGTAAACTCTGTTGCCATAACTGATACATATGCCTCTATTGCATGTACCAGAGCATCTATTCCAGAAGCTGATGTTAAGCCTTTTGGTGCGTTCATCATTAAATCTGCATCAACTATTGCCATTTTAGGAAGTAATTCATAATCTGCTAAAGGATATTTTATACCAGTTTTTTCATCAGTTATAACAGCAAAAGGTGTTACTTCTGAGCCTGTTCCAGCACTTGTTGGGATAGCTATAAAATATGCTTTTTCTCCCATTTTAGGGAATGTGTATATTCTTTTTCTAATATCCATAAATCTCATTGCAAGGTCGCTAAAGTCTACTTCTGGATGTTCGTATAGCACCCACATAATTTTTGCAGCGTCCATTGCAGAACCTCCGCCTAAAGCAATAATGCAGTCTGGTTTAAATGACTCCATTGCTCCTGCTCCAAGTGCAGCACACTTAAGATTTGGGTCAGGTGCTACATCTGAAAATACAGTGTAATCTATTCCTAATTCATTTAATTTATCTGTTATACATTTAGTGTATCCATTTTCAAACAAGAATTTATCTGTAACTATGAATACTCTTTTTTTATCCATTACACTTTTTAGTTCATCAAGTGCAATAGGTAAACATCCTTTTTTAATATATACCTTTTCAGGTGCTCTAAACCATAGCATATTATTTCTCCTCTCTGCTACTGTTTTTATGTTTAACAAGTGTTTTACTCCAACGTTTTCTGATACTGAGTTGCCTCCCCAAGAGCCACAACCAAGTGTTAGGGAAGGTGTAAGACTAAAGTTATATACATCTCCTATTCCACCAAATGAGGCTGGTGTATTTACAAGTACTCTGCACGTTTTCATATGCTCGCTAAACTTTTGTATTTTTTCTTTGCCTGTAACTGGGTTTGTGTATATAGAAGAGGTATGTCCTATTCCGCCGTCTAAAACAAGTCTTTCTGCTTTACTTATTGCGTCGTCAAAGTTTTTAGCTCTATACATTGCAAGTACTGGTGATAATTTTTCGTGTGCAAATTCTTCTGTAAGTTCTACACTTTCTACTTCTCCTATTAGCACTCTAGTACTCTTTGGTACTTCAAAACCTGCAAGGCTAGCTATTTTTGCAGCACTTTGTCCAACTATTTTTGCGTTTAATGCTCCGTTTATAATGATACACTTTCTAACAAGTTCTGTTTCTTCTGGTGTTAAAACATATGCACCACGACGTATAAACTCAGTCTTTACCTCGTTATATATGCTATCCATTACAATTACAGACTGCTCTGATGCACAAATCATTCCGTTATCAAAAGTCTTGGAATGAAGTACAGAGTTTACTGCAAGCTTTATATCTGCTTCATCATCGATTACAGCAGGTGTATTTCCTGCTCCAACTCCTATTGCAGGCTTTCCAGAGCTATATGCAGCCTTTACCATACCAGGTCCACCTGTAGCTAAGATTAAATCTACGTTTTGCATTAAGTATTGTGTTAAATCTAATGAAGGTACATCTATCCAAGATATAATTTTCTCTGGAGCTCCTGCTTTTACTGCTGCTTCTAGCACTATTTTTGCTGCTTCTATTGTGCTGCGTTTCGCACGTGGATGTGGACTGATTATAATACCATTACGTGTTTTTAAAGCAAGTAGTGTTTTAAATATAGCGGTAGAAGTTGGGTTTGTTGTAGGAATTACAGCACCTATTACACCTATCGGGCAGGCTAGTTTTTTAATTCCTAAAGATGTATCCTCTTCTATTACTCCACACGTTTTTGTATTTTTATACTTATTGTATATATATTCTGAGGCAAAGTTATTTTTTATAACTTTATCTTCTACAACTCCCATACCAGTTTCTTCAACTGCCATTTTGGCTAATGGAAGTCTTGCAGAGCACGCCGCAAGAGCTGCTGCTTTAAAAATTTCATCTACCTTTTCTTGTGTAAACGTAGCATACTTTTCCTGTGCCTCTCTTACATTATTCAACGCTTTTTCAAGTGCTTCCACGCTATCTATTACTTCATAATTTTTACTCATATACTTATCTTCTATGATATATCAAACTATTTAAATATATCATACGCTCCTTTCTCTGTGTATTTTATACATTATTTACATATTATTCTTTTTCTTTTGTATATCGTTCTTCTCTAACCAATGGGATGCGTAATTGCATGATGCAAAAACTTTTACAGCTCCTATTATCTTTAATCTATTTATTGTAAAATCTAACATTTGTGACGCAATATTCTGTCCCCTCATACTTTCATCAACATATGTGCTATAAATGTTATATTCGTTTTCACCACATTTTTCAAAACAAACATATGCAACTTTCGTTCCATTCTGGTCTTTTAAATACACCTCATTATTACCTACTTCAAATTTCATAAATCACTCCATAAAATTTCAAGATTATACTATCATAAAAAACATAAAAAATCTAGACAAATATAAATGTTTTTGTTATTTTTTATTCCATTGTAAATTCACACAAATTAACATAAAACTTTTTTGCTAGCAATATCATTTCTAAGTTTTTTTAACATTTTCATCTTATCTAATAGTTCCGTACCAGGCCATTTTGTAAAAGTGAACTCTGCATTTTTAGCTAAGAACGCTTCTTCAATGTCTTCTATTGCAAAATATCTAACTTCACACACTTCCTCTGACTGTAATACAAATTCACCTTCGCTTCTATCAGTTATAACTACAAACTCATAGCCAAAACATGTATTTTTCGAACTTTTATATATCGACTCACATTTTAAGTCATTTTGAGATATATCCAAACCTAGTTCTTCTTTTATCTCGCGCACGGCTGCCATCTTTGGTGTCTCACCAGCGTCCACATGTCCACCTGTTTTTGCCCAAAGTCCAGGATTCTTAGACTTAGTATATGCTCTTCTTTGAAGTAGCACTCGTCCTTTTTTGTTTATTATCCAACATGATACATGCCTATGGAACAGCCCTTTTTCATGTGCTAAATTTCTTTCCGCTATTTCACCTGTTGGTATATTTTCCTCATCTACAATATCTAAATATTCCATTTTTCTCCTTTTTACATCTTATTATTTGGTTGTATGTGTGCCATTTAGTGTCATTGGGGACGGCTCTCTCTTTGACACTATTTTTATTTATATTCATTTTACTATATATTTTTTAATTTTACATTTATCACATTATTTTTCAATAGCAGTGTCAAAGAGAACCGCCCCCAATGACACTTAGTTGTAATTCCACATGGAAGGACAAAACCTGACATACTACTTTCTATCCCTATCTCTTCTGTAACAATTTCTCCTTGTTTTAATAACTCAGGCCTTTTTTCTTTCATAACTATATTTAATAAGTTTGATACTACTGTACCAGACAAACCTCCAGTATATGTATTTACTATGTAAAATACTGGATTATCTGACAAAAGCTCTACACAAAGTTCAGTTAAGTTTTCCAAATCTTTTTCTATACTCCAAACTTCTCCCGTAGCACCTCTACCGTAGCTTGGTGGGTCCATGACTATAGCGTCATACTTATTTCCACGTCTAATTTCACGCTTTACAAATTTCACTACATCGTCTACTATATACCTTACTTTTGCTTGCTCCAAACCGGATGATTTAACATTTTCTTTTGCCCACGCTACCATGCCTTTTGAAGAATCTACATGACAAACTGAAGCTCCGGCTTTAAGACACGCTACTGTTGCGCCACCTGTATATGCAAACAAATTTAATACTTTTATTTCACGCTTTGGATTTTTATCCAACTCACTTTTAATTATATTATTCATATACACCCAGTTTACATATTGTTCAGGGAACAACCCCGTATGTTTAAAGCCCATCGGTTTTACGTTAAATATTAAATCGTCAAACTGTACTTCCCATGAAGCTGGGAGCTCTCTTCTTACTTCCCAGTGTCCACCACCTGTATTACTTCTAATATATCTTGCGTCTGCCGTTTTCCACAACTCTGGCTTTTTTTTCTTGCTCCAAATTATTTGTGGGTCCGGTCTAATTAAGGTAAACTTACCCCAACGCTCCAACTTTTCTCCATTTGCCATATCTAATAGCTCATAATCGCTCTTTTTTTTCACTACTTGCATATTTTCTCCTCCTTTTAAATATTTATTACTAGGTGAATTTATTTTGAATATTTATGTTATACACAAACAAAAGTTAACGTACATTATTTTGTCCGTTATGTTTGCCACTTTAATTATATTTTTATTATCTAACTCCTTCACACTTAACACAGTCTTAAAACAAAATGTTGAACTGTTTTTGTACAAACTACTTCCAGCTGTTTTTCCTTACATATTTTTAACAAATGTACTAATTGAAAGTGGTTTAATTTACAACTTGTCATTTGGCATGTCTAAAATAGCATCAAAATTGTTTCATATTCCCAAAAACTGCTGTCCAGCTATTATTATCTCCCTTTTAATGGGATACCCAAATGCAGCAAAATACATTGACTCGTTATACAAAAATAACGCAATATGTCCAAAACGAGCGCAAATGCTTATAGGGTTTACGAGTAACGCTTCCCCTGCTTACATACTATCCACAATAGGTATTTCTTTTTATAGCAGCATTACCTTAGGAGTTATACTTCTTACATCACACATACTCTCCTCTTTAATTCTTGGGATACTACTTGGAATTAAATACAAAAATATTATACAACAAACTTCAAACATTTCATATACATTAAACAAAAAAACTAAAGGTTTTGAAATAATTTCTAACAGCATATTTGGAACGCTTAAAACTTTAGGTATAATCTTTTGCTTTATGGCCATATTTTCTAGCATATCTAAGCTTGTTTGTACCACACTAAATTTAAATGCAAACGTATCTTGCATAATTTTCTCTTTAGCTGAAATCACAAACGGTTTAAGTGCCGTAGCTTTTTCTACGCTTGGAGAAACTACAAAAATACTAGTTACTTCATTTGCATTAAGCTTTGGCTCTCTTATGATACTTTACCAAATATATGCCGTAGCTCACACGTGCAAAGTAAGTTTTGGCATATTTTTAAAACACAAAGCACTTCACGGAACACTATCTGTAATAATTACATACATACTTATTAAAGTTTTAGATTTTAAGCTTCCGACTAAATCTGTATTTTCAAATATACAAAACTCGTATTTTAGTTTAACTAAATACTTTAATATGTTTGCAGTAACCTTTATTTTAACTTGCATTACAATTATATTTTGTATAACATTAAACGCCTCAAAGTTAAAGCAGCAAAATATAACTATTGATAAAAAGAACGGTAAGAGCAACACATACTCCAACCGTTATGAAGGGGATAAAGTTTAATATGAGGGTAATTATATTATTCGCACCTTTTGCATAAATTATACATATAGGAGATGATATTTTGGATAATAGAAATTTTTTTGATCCATATGCACAATTTGGAGCTATAAACACTCCACCTGCATATGTACCATCACAGGCTACAGCAGCTACAAATGAATATATGGGACCTGCAATAAGTCCTAAAGAGTTTTACGAACAGCAAGAAGTATACTACAGATATTTAATTACGATGATGGATTACAACATGAAATCTCGTGAATATGAAAAAGTATTACGTCAAGAAAAAACAAATAACAATAGCTCTAAAAGTATATAGCAAATCAAATAGTGTCATTGGGTGTCATTGGGGACGTTTTCAAATGACACTATTTGTTTGTTTTTCAATTAATTCCTCCTATGTTAAATAGGAGGAACTTTTTTAAAATAACTCTCTCAATATAATAAATATCACACCCTGTTATATTCTAATTACAGCACCCATTGTTTGCGAAGACAAATAACTACCGGTTGTAGACTCTTTACTTGTTCCGCCACTTACTATTACAATGTCACCTTTAGCCAACTTATCTACTTGAAGTAGTTTATCCAAACCGGTATTTAATAATTTATCAAAATCATGTTCAGCTTCAACATATATAGCCTCTATTCCCCATTGCATCGCAAGTTGTAAATATGTTTTGTAATTTGATGTAACTACATATACTGGACACTCTGGTCTAAAACTAGACAATACACTTGGAGTTTTACCATAGTCAGATACACAAACTATTGCCTTTGCTTCCGTAAACATTGCGCTACTACACACTGAAAAATTTATTCTCTTTCTAAATATATCTGCATTTTTAGGATCTTCTGGTGTTTCTTTTACATAAGCTCCCATTTTTTCAACATTACGTTTTTTAAATCTATTCCAGTAATCGATATTGCCTTCTATTTCTTCTGCTATTTTTCCCATAACTTTGATACATTCAACTGGATACTTTCCACTTGCCGTCTCACCGGATAACATTATGCAACTAGTCCCATCATATATGGCATTAGCTACATCAGATACTTCGGCTCTTGTAGGTCTTGGATTGTTTATCATAGATTCCAACATTTGTGTTGCAGTTACAACTATTTTACCAGCAGCAATACACTGTTTTATCATAGACTTTTGAATTACTGGAAGTTTTTCTATTGCAACTTCTACTCCCATATCTCCTCTTGCTACCATAAGTCCATCTGCTATTTCGAGTATTTCAGAAATGTTTTCAACGCCCTCTTCATTTTCTATCTTAGCTATTATTTTGACGTTCTTCCCACCAATACCATCTACATAATCACGTAATTCCTCGATATCTTCTTTTCTTCTTACAAAAGAAGCTGCGATATAATCAATATCATTTTCAACACCGAATTTAATATCTTGTCTATCTCTATCTGTCATAAAGTCTAAACTTAGTTTAAGTCCTGGTATATTTACACTTTTCTTAGATTTTACTATTCCTGTATTTTCTACTGTACATTCTACGAAACTATCTGTAACTCTGTCCGCCACAAGCATTACAAGACCATCATTTAAAAGAATTTTCGTCCCTTCTTTTACATCTTTTGTGATATTTTTATATGTCACATAAGACACTTCTTCATTACCAATTATTTCTTTTGTAGTTAAAGTAAACTTGTTGCCTTCTTTTAACAATATTTCTGGTTTATCAAAATCGCCTAAACGTATTTCAGGTCCTTTTGTATCTAGCATTAAAGCTATACTTGAACCTAGCTTTTTGTTAGTCTCCTTTATTAAATCTATCTTTGCTTGATGCTCAGGATATGTTCCGTGAGACATATTAAGTCTTGCTACGTTAAGCCCAGCCTTCACCATACCTTCGAACACCTCTGGAACCTCTGACGCAGGCCCTATTGTTGCAATTATTTTTGTTTTTCTCATAATTTTTTTCTCCTTCCCCAATTTTTTACCAAGATTATACATACTACAACTTTTATGTTAATTTGTCAATAGTTGTTACTGCCGTTTTATCAGTGTGTCATTTGGAACTCCAGTCACATTAGAAAGTCGTAGCCAAGCGCACACAAATGGTGTCACTAGTCAATTTGGCATCGTACAAGAAGCCACTGAAATAGTTCGCATACCATGCATAGCGCGTAGTGTGTAGGGACGACGACCAGTAATGATCAGACAGCCCAAATTTTCCTCTAGTTGAGCTTGTTAAACCGAACGCATAGCCAAATGCAGCCCACTCAGCTCTTGATGGTACGAACCAACCATCTTCTACTTTGTCTTGTATTACTCCCCACAAATCTCGCGAATTCTGACCATCTGTATCAGATGTCCAGTCGGATATCATATTTACTGTATTTTGTTTACCATTTCCAAAAGTATTAGCTGTTCGTGCTATATCAGCACTACCAATCAAAGTGTTATACCAATAAAATGTTGTATAATCTGATGTTGTAAAGTTACTCAGTGACATTACATAAAATCTATCTTTTCCACTTCCTGTTGCTTTTAATACTGGCTTTGAGCCATATCCTGCTGCATCTTCTACTGTATAACTTTCCTCAATTATTTCATAGTTTTTTAATCCACTTACTGCCTCATATAAAAAAGCTCCACTGTCATTATACCACTTTCCACTCGCAGAATGTGCTAAGTCTGCAAATATAACTCCATCTACTGTACCATCTCCATCTATGTCTGCAAAGTATCCTATGTATTTACTTCTTTCTACTCCGTCTACAATTTCTATTTCTTTTCCTATTACAACTTTCATATTAAGGTCTTTCACCACTGCTTTTTCAGTTTCGTCTTCTGTCTCGTACACCAGTTTTCCATTTATTACTTTTAATCCTTCTTTGTATTTGTCTGGTACATTTCCAAATATTTTTTCATATTCTTCATTTTCATACGTTATATTTAAAGTACTTCTATCGAAATTAGCATTTTCAGATAATTTATTTGTTACATACATTTCATATGCTTCTTTGTAGTTTGCCAAATCTTGCTTAAATACAGTACTACTTGTCTGTCCTATTATATTTGTATTACTCAAGCTTATTATCACTATTGTAGCAAGTATGCTTAATACAAGTATAGTTATAACTAAAACTATAAGTGACACGGCTGTTTTGTTGTTTTTCATATTTTTTCCTTCCTCTTTCCTTTGTTTTTAAATGAAAAAACT
This sequence comes from uncultured Clostridium sp., assembly GCA_964481385.1. Lineage (GTDB taxonomy): Bacteria > Bacillota > Clostridia > TANB77 > CAG-465 > UMGS1649. Next base: position 21,904 of record CAYZTN010000006.1, read on the forward strand.
GCAAATTTAGACACAAAAACGACTTACACCACACACGCTTTTTAAGTATACAAAGCATAGGTCAAATATTATTTGTCCTTGAAACTCGTTATTTAAAGCTTTTTGTTCTCACTTTACATAATTTCCTAATTTTTTATCTGCACTTTCTCTCCTTTTATGATAAGATTTTATACCAAAACTTTGATATATTCAATAGTTTTGTGGTACAAACACAATTTTTTTAAAATTCCATAATATATTAATATAAACGGGGTGAAGTTGGTGGATAATGTATGTTACACGGTAATTGTTAGACAACAAATGTGTCAAAGTGGAACTCCAGTCACACGTGAAAATGCATATTCTAATGTATCGCAAGATAGCGTATTAGAACTTCTAAATGGTTATACATTAAGGATCAGGGCTTCCATGAACAACACATCAAATTTACGTTTTACCAATACTATGTTTGGAATAGACATACAATTTAACATTACAAATGACACAGTTACAACCTTTGATTTACCAGTAGAGAATACGATTTTTAGGGTAAATGTGTATATACAAGCAAGATGCTGTAAAGATTGTACTTAATACATAGAAAGGGGTATTTATGAACACAAATTCGGTAACGCTAGTTATAACTGATTGTTGTTGCACTAAATGTTGCACGTCAAACAAAGAAACAACTAGAATAATAACAAATAACACTGAGTTTATTTCTTTGCAAAATAACTACTACATAAGAGTAATTGGCACAAGCCAAAATTATGCTCTACTCGAAATAACCAACGGCTCAATATACTACATACGCAAAGCTTTCTTAAATATCCCCATAAGCTTATGTTTAAGCGATAGCTGCCCCGTACACAGGATCACCATTACAACAACTTCAATATATTTTTTATAATAACTTATTTTAGATTATTTGTATTACAACCTAAAAATGCAACAAAAAAGTGAGATGTAGATAATTTTTTATTATCTACACCCCTACCATCGACTTAGAATCTAAATAAAACATGTAAATTTTTTACTATTTTATAACTATGTAGTACTATATAGAATACTTATATATATTAACTACTGGGAAAAAACCACCCATTCCAAACTTATATGTCGTAATATAGTGTTCTACTTCACATTCAGAAAGACATTGAGTAGCGCTAACCGTATAATATGCCCATTGTTTACCAGATTCTCTATCTTTATCACTGACTAAAGTCATAGTTGTAATTCCCATAGGTATTAAATCACTCCAACTACTCTTAGTATATTTATACCCACTGTATGTATTTTCAATCCAATTATTATCTAATGCAAATAATTCCTCCAAAGTAATAAGTCTTATTTTGTATCCGTCAACTTCCTTAAGAGCTGCTGCCACTCTACTTTGTTGTGATTGCATATATTTATCTAATGCAGAGCCTTTATATTCTACAAATTTTTTATACATTTGGTTAAATACGTCATACGCCCCGTTATCAACTTGCAAGTATGTTGCATAATCTTCTTGACCTAATGCAGTAACATAGTCTTCAGTAGTTCCACTATTTTTTATAACTGTCCACTTACTACCATCGCTTAATGTTATTTCGTCTCCTACTTTATACTCTTTATATTCTACTTTTGTAGTGTTATTAACATCATTATTATTTATATTTCCACCATTATTTGTTATTTCTTTATCTTGACTAGTTTTATCTACTAGTATATACACACCCATAGCAATTATTACTGCAAACAACGCATAAACTAATACAACTAGTCCTGTATTTACGTTTTTTTCTTCTCCCATTACTTTTCCCTCCTACCATTAAAGAATATATCATATTTTTGTATTTTGCAATACAACTTATAAATTGTCACAAAAACGGAACAATATTGTAATACGCAGTTAATACAACGCTTATCGCAATTACACTCTTGTTTTTATATATAAAAAATGAACTAGGCGTTTTGAGTCCACCTAGCTCGACATCAATCTGACATCATTGATTAACTTAAGTTACATATAGTATACACTAAATGTCCAATAAAATCACACATTTATTATAATTTTAAATTTTCTTGGAATTTGGGGTACACTATATTAACTATATAAAATAGTATATATACTTACCAATAAACTATACATGTGTTTTTGATTATTTTATACTTCTGAATGCATCAATTCCTAAGTATTTAGCTTCAGCACCCAATTCTTCTTCTATTCTTAGTAGTTGGTTATATTTACATACTCTATCTGTTCTAGAAGGCGCACCTGTTTTAATTTGTCCTGCATTTAGTGCAACAACAAGGTCAGCTATTGTTGTATCTTCTGTCTCTCCTGACCTATGTGATACAACAGCTGTATATCCCGCGTCATGTGCCATTTTTATAGCAGCTAAAGTTTCTGTAATTGTTCCTATTTGATTTACTTTAATTAGTATTGAGTTTGCAACTCCCTTATCTATTCCTTTTTCAAGACGTTCTACGTTTGTTACAAATAAATCGTCTCCAACTAGTTGTATTTTCTTTCCTAGTTTTTCTGTAAGGCACATCCATCCTTCCCAGTCTTCTTCTGCTAAACCATCTTCTAGAGATATTATTGGATATTTTTCTGCCATAGTCTCCCAGTATGCAATCATTTCGTCTACTGTATATAGCTTATCTGCTTTCCAGAAATAGTATGAACCCTCGTGTCCAATCTTCTTAGCTTCGTCATACATTTCTGTTGCTGCTGCGTCTACTGCAATTCTAAAGTCTGTACCTGGAACATATCCTGCTTTTTTAATTGCTTCTACTATGTAGATAAATGCTTCTTCGTCTTCTTTAAGGTTTGGTGCAAATCCACCTTCATCTCCTACTGCTGTGCTGTATCCTTTTGCTTTTAACACTGCTTTTAAGTTATGGAATACTTCTGCACACATACGAAGTGCTTCTTTAAAGTTTGGTGCACCTACTGGCATTATCATGAACTCTTGGATATTTACGCTGTTATCTGCGTGTTTTCCACCATTTAATATGTTCATCATAGGAACAGGAAGTGTTACACCGTCCTTTGCAATATATTTAAATATTGGTAGTCCCTCTGAGTCTGCTGCAGCACGCATAACTGCCATAGATACTCCAAGAATCGCATTAGCACCAAGTTTACCTTTGTTTGGCGTGCCATCTAACTCTATCATTTTGTTATCTACTGACTCTTGGTCCATTGCATTCATGCCTGACACTGCTGGTGCAATAATTTCGTTTACATTGTTTACTGCATTTAACACACCTTTTCCAAGATAGCGAGAGGCGTCTCCATCTCTTAATTCAACTGCTTCAAACGCACCTGTACTTGCTCCAGATGGAACTATAGCACGTCCAAACGCACCATCCTCTAGTAAAACATCTACTTCAACTGTAGGATTTCCTCTTGAATCTAGCACCTCACGTGCATGCACATTTTTAATTTTTACGTCTTTCATAATATTCACCTTTCCTTTAAACTATTTTTTCTGTATAAGTGTTGCTCCTGTCATTTCCTTAGGCTTTGTAAGGCCCATAAGGTCTATAAGCGTCGGAGCAACATCAGTCAAAGCTCCAGACTTTATGCTAGAGACTCTGTCTGAGACAACAATTATTGGAACATTAAATGTTGTATGTGATGTTATTGGCTCTCCCGTTTTTAAATCTATCATTTGCTCACAATTTCCATGGTCTGCAATGATTATTGCTTCACCATGAAGCTCTTCTAAACGTGACACTATTTTTCCTAAGCAATCATCTACAACTTCTACTGCTTTAATTGCAGCCTCTAAGCTTCCAGTATGTCCTACCATATCTCCATTTGCAAAGTTTAGTATAATTACGTCTTGTGTCTTTTTATCTATTTCTTCTAACACTTTATCTGTAACTTCATATGCAGACATCTCCGGCTTTAAGTCATATGTTGCAACTTTTGGAGATGGTACTAAAATTCTGCTTTCGCTAGCATTTGGTGCTTCCTCTCCACCATTAAAGAAGAATGTTACATGGGCATATTTTTCTGTTTCGGCAATTCTTAGTTGTGTATATCCTCTTTTTTCTAAAAATTCGCCTAAACCATTTACTATCTTTTCTTTCCTATATGCAACTTTAACATTTGTAAGAGATTTATCGTACTCAGTCATACAAATGAACTTTACTCCTTTTACAACTGTTTTTCTAGTAAAGCCATCAAAAGCTGTATCCATTATGCTATGAGTTATTTCACGAGCTCTATCTGGTCTAAAGTTTGCAAATACAACAGTATCACCATCTTCTAACTTACCCACTGGCTCCCCGTCATCACCCACAATAACTATTGGAGCTATAAACTCATCAAAAACTTGAGCTTCATAAGACATTTCTACCGCACGTTCTGCAGTCTTAGACTTTTTGCCTTCGCCACAAACTATTGCGTTATATGCAGCTTCTACTCTATCCCATCGTTTATCTCTATCCATTGCATAAAATCTACCAGTAATAGTTGCAATTTTGCCTACGCCAATTTCTTTTACAGAATTTTCAAACTGACGGATATATTCAACACCTGATGTAGGAGAAGTATCTCTACCATCCATGAACGCATGCAAATATACTTTGCTTATTCCTTCACGTTTAGCCATTTCAAATAATGCTATAATATGCTCTATATGGCTATGAACTCCGCCATCAGACAAAAGTCCAAATACATGCAATTTTCCACCATTTGCCTTACAATTTGTAAAAGCTTCTTTTAACACTTTATTCCTATAAAATGCACCTTCTGCTATTTCTTTTGAAATTAAAGTTAAGTCTTGGTAAATTACTCGTCCTGCTCCAATGCTCATGTGTCCTACTTCAGAGTTTCCCATTTGACCTTCTGGAAGTCCTACGCTTAGTCCACTTGTATTTAAATTTGAATTTGGATATTTGTTTATTAACCTATCTATATTAGGCGTTGACGCAAGTTTTAATGCGTTACCTGTCTCGTCATCATTTAGGCCAACTCCGTCTAATATGATTAACATATATTGTTTATCTTTCATAACTTTTCCTTCCTATTTTCCCACAGCAAGCACCATATCTGTAAATTCTGGCTTTAGACTTGCTCCTCCAACAAGTACACCGTCAATATCTGCTTCATTCATTATTTCTTTTACATTTGCTAAGTTTACACTTCCGCCATATAGCACTGATATACTTGACGCAGTATCTTCTCCAAACATTTTCAAAATTGTATAACGAATAAATTCGCACATATCTTGTGCCTCAGCACTTGTTGCAGTAACTCCTGTTCCTATCGCCCATATTGGCTCATATGCTATAACGCACTTTTCTATCTTTCTTGTATCAAGTTTGTCTAATGCACGTCTTAACTGCATTTCAACAAAATCTTTGTGTTCAGCACTTTGTCTTTGCGCCAAGCTTTCACCAACACACAACACTGGAGTTATATTGTTATCTAACAACGCTTCCAGTTTTTTATTTACAGACTCGTCTGTCTCTCCAAAATACTGTCTACGTTCACTGTGACCTACTATACAATACGTAACCCCTAAGTCTTTTAGCATATCTACACTTATTTCACCAGTATATGCACCAGCAGGTACATAATGCACATTTTGTGCTCCAAGTAAAATTTTAGTGTCCACTACTCCTTGCTTTACAGTATCTATTGCGGTAAATGGTGGACAAACAACAACTTTTACCTTTTCTTCGCCAGTAAGTCTAACCTTCATAGAGTTAATTAGGCTAACTGCCTCACTTGCTGTTTTGTTCATTTTCCAATTACCAATGATATATTTTTCTCTCATATTTTTACCTCTTAATTTAAAACAATATATTCAGAAACGCTTTCGTCATGTACCCAGTCAGGCTCAAATGTTTTATTTAAAAACCTAAACTTCAAAAAGCCCATGCTATCTAAATACCAAGTACCAATCCATTTTGTAGGGCGAACAATGTTTAAAATGTCCCAAGAATTAGACGCAAGAACACTATTTATGTTTTTTATACTAGCTTCTAAACTTGCATTATCTGTAACACTACCATCTAAAAGCTTTGTTGTAACACTTTCAGAAATACTCTGTGCAGTGGATAAAAACTCCTGACGCATTTTTTCAGTGCTATACATGTCCTTTGCCTTCAAAGCATTTTCTTCAGAATAGCTTTCATCTACATTTAGCTCTAAACTTTTATTACTACTATACACATTTATACCAACAATAACAGAAATGATTACCGTTAAAGCTATCGCCCCAAAAATTATTAGTATAAAGCGTTTATCGTTCATATATATTGTCTCCTTCTTTCTTAAATACTAGCACAAAACCTTGCTAAAGTAAAGTGCTATTTTGTTTTTAGTCACTTAACCAATTAGCAATATCTATTATTTCTATTCCTTCATATTGATATGTTTCATGCTTAGTTCTTGCAATTATTATTTTAGGATGAGCATCTTGAATTTTTAACAATGTATCTGTTTCTCTTTTAAAAGTTTTTTCATTACTAATATCATCTGAAACTTGTATATATATCTGTTTACCTTGCTTTTTAGCAACGAAATCTACTTCTTTTTGATATAGCTTTCCTACATAAACTTCATAGCCTCTTCTTAATAGTTCAAGTGCAACAATATTTTCATATACTCTACCATAGTCCATATTTTTTGTACCTAATATTGCATACCTAAAAGAAGTATCTGCTAAATAATATTTGTTTTGTGTGCTAAGATATTTTTTCCCTTTTATGTCAAAGCGCTTTATTTTATAAAAGGCAAATGCATTGCATAAATATTCTATATAATTATTAACCGTTTTATCGGTTATACTAATATTGTTTGTATTTAATACTGTTGTAATATTTTTTGAAGATATTAAATTAGAAACATTATCCATTAGATAATCTGTTAAGTTTTGAATAATATCTGTATTTCTTATTTTATACTTTTGCTTTATATCTCTTATTACTAAGGTGTTAAATACATCTTTTATATATTGATACTTATCTTCCATAGTTTTATATGGATACGAACCAGCCATTCCACCTTCTTTAACATAATTGTCAAATGCCTCTTGAATATCTTTATATCTATAATACTCCAAGTATTCTTTAAAAGAAAACGGATATACTTCAATTTTAAAAGTTCTGCCCGTAAATAAAGTAGCTAAATCACTACTCATCAAAAAAGCATTAGCTCCAGTAATGTATATATCATATTTTTCTTCTGCATGAAAGCCATTTACTGCCTTTTCAAAGCCTTCACACATTTGGATTTCGTCTATTAGCAAATAGTTATTCATACCTTTTTTAAAGTTGTTTTCAACATAATCTACCAATGTATCATATGTTTTTACTTTTTCAAATTTAGTTAAGTTATAATTTATATGAATTATATTGCTTTTTTTATCTGTTTGTTCTATATACTTTTTAAACTCTTCCAATAATTTTGATTTTCCACTACGTCTAATACCTGTTATAACTTTAATGTCTGGCGTTCCAATTACATCTATAAGCTTGTTTAAATATTCTTCTCTTTTAATTATCCTCATATTTTCACCTTCTATTTGCATATAATTATATTATTTCCATTCCGAAAAGTCAAATATTTTTCATTTTTTCGGAATAGAAGTGCAGGTGTTTTTTTGTTCTAAATAACATAATAGGCCTTACCTTAATTGAAGATAAAGCCTATACAATTTGTTCTACTATTTATCTAAAAGCGCTGCAATTCCTGGAAGTGTTTTTCCTTCCATGAATTCTAATGACGCTCCACCACCAGTAGAAATGTGTGTCATTTTATCTTCAAAGCCCGCTTTGATTACAGCAGCAGCACTATCTCCACCACCAATTATGCTTATTGCATTAGACTCAGCTATATACTTTGCAAGTTCATTTGTACCATTTGCATAATTTGAAAACTCAGCTACGCCTACTGGTCCATTCCATACAACAGTACCAGCCGTCTTAATTTCTTCTTCAAAAGCAGCTAAAGTTTTTGGTCCAATATCTAGGCCCATAACTCCATCTGGAATACTAAATGCATCCGCATAATCTTTTAATGCGTCGTTTGAATAACTATCTGCAGTATATACATCTGACGTCATAACTACTTTTACGCCTTTTTCATTAGCTTTTTCTAAAATACTTTTTGCCTCATGAATTTTATCTTCTTCACAAAGTGACGTACCTATTTTACCACCTAACGCTTTTACAAACGTAAAGGCCATGCCACCACCTATAAGCAGTGTATCTACTTTATTTAGAAGTTCTGTTAAAACAGATATTTTGCTAGATACTTTAGCTCCACCAATTATTGCAACAAGTGGTCTTACTGGGTTATTTATTCCCTTATCTAGTGCATTTAACTCCTTTTCTATTAAAAATCCTGCATATGCTGGTAAAAACTCAGTTACACCAACGGTTGAAGCGTGAGCTCTATGTGCAGTACCAAACGCATCGTTTACATATATGTCTGCTAAAGACGCAAGACTTTTTGCAAAGTTCTTGTCATTTGCCTCTTCTTCTTTAAACTTTCTTACATTTTCAAGAAGAACTACATCTCCATCATTCATATTATCTACAACAGCCTTAACACTGTCTCCTATTACATCTTCAAGAAGCATTACCTCTTTATTTAAAAGCTCGCTTAGTCTTTTTGCGACAGGTTTTAAACTTAAACCATCTTTTGTTTTCCCTATATGTGAACACAAAATTACTTTTGCTCCGTGAGATAAAAGGTAGTTTATAGTTGGAAGGGACTCAACTATTCTCTTATCATTAGTAATAACGTTTTTATCCTCTGTGTCAAGAGGAACGTTAAAGTCACATCTAACTAGCACGCGTTTACCACTTACCTCTACATCTTCTATTGTTTTTTTATTCATAAAACTTTCGTTGCAAAATTCCAAAGCCGTTAAGCTATGGAATAAACAACTAATCTCCTTTCTCAAACTTTAATACTTTATATCTATAAGAATGTTGCTTCCAGCTCATCATACGTTTTTGACTTTTTTGACGAATTACTTTGAGGAATATCGTCTTTAAATGCAGCTCCATTGTCACGAACCTTACTGTTTTGTGGGACATCATTTTTAAATGTTTTTGCCAAATCGTACTTCGTAACTTCTTCCGGTGATTTCATATGACCCTGAAGTGTATCTTTCATAGATGTTGGCTCTTTAGATGATGACTCTTTGTCTTTGTCTTTGTCTTTGTCTTTGTCTTTGTCTTTGTCTTTGTCAGCCTTTTTTTGAATATCAGATATCTCTCTTCCAATCTCATCTATATTTTCATGTATAGTTTTAACTATTTTATCAGAGTTTTCACCATATAACTCTATAATTCTCTCTTTTACATTTTCGAGTTCTTTTTGGATTTCATCAAAAGCCATTTCTCCATGTATCCCTGAACCTTCTATCCTTTCGGCAAGTTTATTTCTGGATTCTTCCATAATTTTTTCAACTTCATATCTATAATTGCGATCTTCTCTATGAACGCCATCCTCTTTAAACTTATCAATATTTTTATCCGACTCTGTTAAAAATTCTTCTCGAGATACCATATTTTTAATATTTTCCTGAGTAGTCTCTTTCTCCCACGAACGAGACCTAACAATACTAGCTCTCAGGTTATCATACACATCCAACCCCAAATTCTCACAAAATCTTTCCGAAACATTTGAAGGTAAAATTCTGTTAGTAGTAATCGAATTATTTATTACATAGTTATAACACCTTTGAATATTTTGATGAACTTCATATAATTCATCAGTCAAAACCTCATCATATACACTTCCACATCTATTAGCTTTACTGATTAGCTCTTCTTTATCCATAAATTCACCTATTATTTATTATCTACTTCATACATATGCTCTATTAAGTCCAAAGTCTTGTTTGAATAGCCCCATTCGTTATCATACCAAGCAACAAGCTTTACAAAAGTATCGCTTAAAGCTATACCTGCTTTTACATCGAATATACTTGTGTGTGGGTCGTGAATAAAGTCTGAAGATACAACTGCGTCTTCTGTGTAACTCATTACACCTTTCATTTCACCATCACAAGCTTCTTTAATTTTTGCAACTATTTCGTCATAAGTTGCTGGAGTTTTAAGTCTGCAAGTTAAATCTACAACTGATACATCAAGAGTTGGAACTCTAAATGACATACCTGTTAATTTTCCATTTAATTCAGGAATTACTTTTCCTACTGCTTTTGCAGCACCAGTAGATGATGGAATAATGTTGTATGTTGCAGCACGACCACCTCTCCAATCTTTTTTAGAAGCTCCATCAACTGTTTTTTGAGTAGCAGTTACAGAGTGAACTGTTGTCATAAGACCTTCTTCAATACCAAAGTTATCATTTACAACTTTAGCTAAAGGTGCTAAACAGTTTGTTGTACAAGATGCATTAGATACAACGTTCATATCTTTTTTGTATTCTTTGTGGTTTACACCAAATACAAACATAGGCGCATCTTTAGATGGTGCAGATATAACTACTTTTTTAGCTCCACCTTTCATATGCTCTGATGCTTGCTCTGTTAAAGTAAATGCACCTGAAGATTCAACAATGTATTCTGCACCAGTTTCACTCCATGGTATAAGAGCTGGCTCTTTTGAATTGTATACTTTAATTTTCTTTCCGTTTACAACAAGCCCATCTTCTACAACATCAACAGTTGCATTAAGCTTTCCATGTATTGTATCAAAAAGTAACATGTACTTCATATATTCCTTATCTATAAAAGGATCGTTTATTGCAACTACTTCCGTATTTTTCCTTTCTAATGATGCTCTTAGCACCAAACTTCCGATTCTTCCGAATCCATTAATTCCAATTTTCATATTTAATACCTCCATTTGTATCTATATTTTATATCACTCTAATTTATTTTTCAAGTGCTATTTTAAGATTTTATCTTCAAGTATATAACTTGTGTCATTGGGTGTCATTGGGGACGTTTCTGTTTGACACTTTTTAAAATTATAACTATTTTGGATATCTAAAAGTGTCAAACAGAAACGTCCCCAATGACACCCAATGACACAATATAGCCTTATTATGTGCAAAAATTAGCAACACAGTCAAAACTGTGCTACTAATTTATATAATATAATCAAATAATCATGCTTTTTCCTACACAACTAGACGTATAATGGTGTTAAAGTTATATATGCATTTGTTGAACCATCTTGCAATACAAGATTTGTTACAATAACTGGAGCACCTAATGCGACTCTATCCCCAGCAACTAAAGTTACTATAGTTGACGCTGAATTAAACTCCGGCGCATCTCTTAAAATAAGTCTTGTGTTTGCTACTTCCGCCCCATTCCTGTAAATACTTAAAGCAGAGCCGGTTGTTCCCGTTGCACTAAATCCGTAATTAATTAAATACGTTCCAGCAGCATTTACCGTTATTTCAGTAGCTGTTGCTGTAGAATTTTTTAAAGCATTATTTACATTAAAGCTTACAAGCGTTCCTACGTCAGTCAGTGTTTGAGACGTATTTTTTGTCATTTGCGCTACTGCTAAAGTATCAGTTACAACTGTACCCGTAGCACCGGTTGCACCTGTGGCGCCCGTTGCACCAGTAGGTCCAGTTGCACCAGCTGGGCCTTGTACTCCCTGCACACCTTGCACTCCCATTGGTCCCATTAAACCAGTTGCTCCTGTAGCACCGGTCGCTCCCGTAGCGCCTTTTACGCCTTGCACTCCTTGAACACCCTGAGGACCTGTTGGACCTATTGGTCCTGGAACTCCTTGAATACCTTGCACTCCTTGAGGACCTGTACAAAATATTGTGTTATATGGCAGACATTCTCTTTGGTTGTTGCCTGAACAGCAAGAATTCATAAAATATACTCCCTTCTGATTTTACATGTACCTCAATATATTTTATGAAACAAATAATGCTTATGTGAGCAATAAAAATAATATTAATATTAGTTATATATTAGCAAAAGAAAAGCCATAGCACATACACTACGACTTTATAACCATTACCATTATATTTCTACAATTATTATAACCGAATCAGAAATATTTCCATTTACATCTTTTCCATAAATCATATATTCCCCTGGCTCTGTTATTTCGAATTGCAAATCATATGACCACTGAGCTACTCCAACATTTGGAGTTACACCATTTTCAACCTTTAAGCAAGTATACATCACATTGCTTCCTAACTCATCATTTACTTTGATAATTCCTTTGTTACCTACTCTCTCATACCAGACAGAAAAATTCATATATGTTTTTTCAGTCTGGTTGCTTTCGTTACTCACATCACTCAAATAATTTTGCTCTTCAAATGTTGCTCTACTACCAATTTTAGATATTCGTAAACCAATAGTCACTATAACCGAAACTATAACTAGTGAAAATACCACCAAAACAATTAAACTTAAACCTCTTTTATTATTCATTTTAACTACCATTCCTTTCTTTCGTTATACAAAGCAAAAATACCATTAATTCTCAACCACCATAAGTATCTCACAAATCATATACACATTGCAATAGATAAAGTTAAATTTATTAATTTTTTTTAGCTAGTTCAATTTTTCTTTGTGCTTCTTTCTTTTTTGCATCTTCACGTTTATCATATATTTTTTTGCCTTTACATAATGCAATTTCTACTTTAACCAACCTTCCATCGAAGCCTATATAACGTGGAACTAAAGTGTAACCACCAATTTTAATTTTTCCTACAATCTTGTTTATCTCTTCTTTATGGAGTAACAACACTCTATCTCTTAATTCCGGAACATTATTATAGCTTGCTTTGTCGTAAGGAGCAATATACACATTTTTTAGGATTACTTCGCCCGAACGTACTAATGCAAACCCATCTTTTAAATTTACTTTTCCCTCACGCACAGATTTTACTTCAGTACCTTTTAGCGCAATTCCGCAAATATACGTTTCAAGTACTTCATACCTAAAATTCACTTCTCTATTTGTTGCTACTATTTTCATGTTTATTTCCTTTCATTAAATCTAAATATCCATTCACCAATTCTTCTTTTGACATAACGGTAATTATATTATCCCATGGCAACGTCGCGTGTACGCTAATTTCTTCTAGCATTGCCTTTGTATCAATATTTGCTTTAGATAAAGCCTCTCTCCACACATCGCTATTAAAAGAAGTTTCAATATAATCAAAATTCGCTCCAAGCTTCACAGCCTCAAATATGGCTTCACACATTCTTGCGTCACCACGCGAAAGAAGTACAGCTAATTCGCTCTGTTCAAAGTTATCAAAAGTTAGTTTTATATATTCACTATTATTTTTCTCTTTTAAATATCTAGCTTTCATATCTAGTTTTGCATGATTATTTATTGAAGAAAATTGCAATACTGTATGTGGTAATGGCGTTAAACTACACATATCTAATTCTACAATATACTTATCAGGAACTTGACCATATTCTTCTGTATATAATTTTATTATTTTTGAAGCAACATCAAATATGGTATTCAAATCTTCATATGTTTCTTTTGGCACTCCTAATATGTATTTTAGTTTCAGCTTATTAAAACCTGCTCTGAACACTTTTCTAGCAATGGTAAGTATCGCATCTTCAGTTATGTCTATTCCGAGAATTCGCCTTAACTCTTCTGTTGATGCTCCTACGATTACTGTTGGAGTTTCTCCTGTTAATTTATATTGTTCTTTCAAATATGGCAACAACCATAAATTATCTTCAGTTAACTTTACTTCCATAAAAGATATTCTTTGAACATTAGGTTTTTCTATTTCTTTCACTTTAGTCACAAGCTGTTCAAAATTATCATAGTCAGCAAAACAATTTGTCACTAATGTTACATTTCTATTTCCAGTTGCAGATATTCCATTCTGAATATCGGTCAATGCGTGTTCAATATCTTTTGGTTCTACTCCAGAATATATAAATCTATGCTGACACATATTACAGTGCCTTTTGCATCCCAATGTTAACTGCAACATTACGCTATCCATTGGAGTTGATACAAGCGGACTTATTTGACAAACAGGCATTGCATGATCATTCATTTTTTTACCATACATTACAGTTATATTTTCTGTATCTTTATGCACAGTGGGTATATATACTCCCTCTATTCTTATAAGAGTAGCTAAAAATTCTTCTTTTGTCTTATTTTCTTTTTTGCAAAGTATATATTTATCTACTATTTGCTCAGAAATTCTTGTTAAATCTCCCAAAACAAATATGTCTACCATTTTGCTCATTGGCTTGGGATATGTTGCTGCATCTCCTCCCATAACTATTATTGGATGGGTAATATCTCTTTTTTCAGCCATAATTGGAATGTCGCCTAAATCTAACATATGTAAAAACGTTGTATACATTAATGGAGATGATATTTCTGTAAATATTATATTCATATCTTTTATTTTTCTTTTAGAATCTAATGTATACAGCGACTCTTTATTTTCTTTTAACAATTGCTCAAAATCTGGCATAACCGCAAAACACCTGTCTTGAGAGCATTCCTTTTTCTTATTTAAGTTATAATACATATCACGAAGTGTTATACTAGACATAGCCATTTCATAAGGATATGGAAGTGCAAGGCATGTCCTGCATATGATATTTCCTTTTTTTACTATACACCCCACTTCACTTCCAATATATCTTGAAGCTGTATCTACATTTTTTAAATCTTCTAATTTCAACATTTAATCTACCTCATACCTCTGCCAATATTCGTCTGTTCCTACAGTTGCAAATATTGTATCTAATACATTCGTTATATTTTCCATCTTACATAATATTTTTCTTGCCTTAGTATTTGACATATAATCTTCATCACTTGTCATCATTTCACCAAACACTTCCGCCCTATCCTCAGCTTCTGAAAACTTAGAATAAAGTGTTACAAAACACAATTCATTTTTATTATCGTTTCCATATACATATTTGCCGATCTATATTCTTAACACTATTCGTATACTTAAAATCTTGTGGGTTATATGTATTCCACAACTCATACGCAACATCTATATCAAATTCGAGCTTTATATAATATTCTAAAATATGATAAATCTCATGGTGCATTGCTTTTTCAAAATCTTGAGCATTAGATAAAAATATATTAAAATTGCCAGTCGACGTCCTATTTGCAAGTGCGACATCGTTATTATTAAAACTTTCAACTAAATATATAGATAATTTGTAACCCGCTCTTTGAATTTCATCTATTATGCCAACTGGATATTTAGTAAGTTCCGCATTTATCTCTTGTAACATATTAAGAGTTGTTTCTTCATCATATAACACATTTGCGTTTATTTTAGGAGCAATTTCTTGCAACACACTTCCATAGTAAACATTTATATTATAATAAGCTTCTATTGTATTTTTCACTTTTAATATCGTTTCTGTCATATCCTGCTCTGCATTATACTTTACTTCATCTATTAAATCTATACTTTCAAAACGGTTCACACCTGTAAGACTTACTATAATTATACGAAAAATTCCAACTAAACATATTAAAGTTAAAAATATAAATATATTTATTGTTATGGAATATTCTTTCTTTTTTGTCGTTTGCACAAAAACTCCCCTCTCTTCTTTAGTTTTTTTCTAAATTTTCCACTTTCAAATTATTTAACAAATACTCTACGTTTATTAAATTGAATTCCTCTCTATGTAACGTCTGTACATTTTCTTTAATTATCAAAACACATTTATCTATATTTAATTCAAATTCATCTGTATAAGCCAATACGCTTTGTATATTGTTTACTACGTTTTTTATTTCTAAATTATCTTTTCCTTCCAATGTAAGTAAATTTATTGTTGCAATTATTGAATTTGGCTTTAGTACACCATCAGTAAATTCATAGTTTAAACTGCAATCAATGTAACTTTTTAAATAATCTGATTTTGAATTTATCCTATTGTTTAAAAAAGTTTTCCAATCACTGACGTTTACTATTTTTACCTTGTCGTTAACATTAAGCGTTACTTCTTCTCCAAGTATATTCACTTTATACACATATTCCCCAAAAGTTCCAGACACATACTGGTATTTTTCAATATTGTAATCTGTACTAAATTCTTTTACAAACTCCTCTACACTTCTTTTAGATTTTATATAATTTACAATATTACCATATTGATACGAATAAGATACTAAGGTTACAATCGTTAATACTACAATTATCGCTATGTTTAACATTTTCTTTTTCCATGACATATATTTTACTAATCTATATTCCAAAACGAAATCTTTAATACACACACCTGTTATAATTCCACAAATAACCACAGCTGTAGACGTTAATGTACTAGTTAACGCACCGATTTCCAAATTGTATTTAAAAAGATTAGCCATGAAAGTTGTTATACACGACAATGTAGCCGTAAGAACCGGATGATAAAACTTGTTTACACCTATAATACCCAATATATATAACCAAGGAAAAATAACAAATATATGTGGTCCTACTACCGTTAAATCTGAAATTATAAACACAAATAACACATAAATCAATCCTTGTGTAAATATCGTTTTTCTTTCTACCTTTGTAAGGTACATATCTGACATAATTCTACCTCATTTCATTTGCTACATTATATACCAAATATCATATGCAAGTCAACGAATTAAAACAAAATATTTATTGATATCAATTAGTATCATTTGCTGTCATTTGGGACGTTTCGGGATTGCTGAAAAAGTAGCACTAAATTACAGCCAAA